>SKJG01000068.1 GCA_007116035.1 Thioalkalivibrio sp. | reverse complement strand
CTCCGGCACAGCCCCGACCCCAGACCTAGACCTAGACCTAGACCTAGACCTAGACCTAGACCTAGACCTAGACCTAGACCTAGACCTAGACCTAGACCGTGACCTCTTCCGGCGTGATGCGGATCTCGAAAGTCATGCTGCCCAGGTCACCGATGGCCCAGGTGGCCTCGGGAGCACCGAGACCGGCGACGGTACCGGGGTTCACGACCCAGGTCGAACCGTTCTGCACGTGGGGCTGCTGACGTATCTCGGGTTCGTGGCTGTGCCCGCAACAGACGAGGTCATAGTCGCCCGTGCAGGCCATCGCGTGCGCGTAGTGGGGATAGTGGGTCACGAAGATGCGCCGGCCGCCCAGGGTGATGATCCCATCGTGTCCGTAATACGTCAGCAGGCCGTTGGACTGGTGGGCAATGCGCGAGATCGCCACCGGGTCACCGAGGTTGTTCCCATGCACCGCGTGGATCGGCAGACCCAGCTTCAGCGAGGCCTTGAGGGTGTTCCCGCCGATCAAATCGCCGCAGTGGATCACTGCCTCGGCGCCCTCGGCGGCGCCAGCCTCGATCGCCCGCGCCAGCATCGGGCCGCGGTCGTGGCTGTCCGATACGATGCAGACCTTCATGGGTTGACCACCCGCTTGCCACCGTGCGTGACCGCGGACAAGCCACGTGGAAGGCCCTGGAAACCGTTCGCGTGAGCGAGAGGCCAGTACAGGCAGCGCTCCAGCAAGGTCCGGGTCACGGCGTGATGCTCGTCTTGGATGAAGTCGGGGATCGGCTCGGCCATGTCCACGTTCCTTGGGTGCTTATGGATGGATAAAAAAATTTGCCTTGTCGGGCCCTCGCCGCACCGGCATACTGCACGGAGTATATCGTAATTTACTTATCATTCAAGGCGCTATTCATGATGGCACAGACCCCCTCGCAGGAAATCAAAAATACCACTTGTTATATGTGTGCGTGCCGATGCGGCATCCGCGTGCATCTGCGGGACGGCGAGGTGCGCTACATCGACGGCAACCCCGATCACCCGATCAACAAGGGGGTCATCTGCGCGAAGGGTTCCTCCGGAATCATGAAGCAGTATTCACCGGCTCGACTGACCCAGCCGCTGCGACGCAAGCAGGGTGCCGAGCGTGGTGCCGGCGAGTTCGAGCCCATCTCCTGGGACGAGGCCTTCGACACCCTCGCCGAGCGCCTGGGCAGGATACGCGAGACCGACCCGAAACAGTTCGCGCTGTTCACCGGCCGCGACCAGATGCAGGCCCTGACCGGCCTGTTCGCCAAGCAGTACGGCACCCCGAACTATGCGGCGCACGGCGGCTTCTGCTCGGTGAACATGGCGGCAGGCATGATCTACACCATCGGCGGCTCGTTCTGGGAGTTCGGGGGCCCCGACCTCGAGCGCTCGAAGCTCTTCGTGATGATCGGCACCGCGGAAGACCACCACTCCAACCCGCTGAAGATCGCGATCTCCAAGTTCAAGCGCGACGGCGGCCGCTTCATCTCCATCAACCCGGTGCGTACCGGCTACTCGGCCATCGCCGACGAGTGGGTACCCATCCGCCCGGGCACCGACGGCGCCCTGCTGCTGGCCATCATCCACGAGATCATGGCCAAGGGCCTGTACGACCGCGACTTCCTGGTGCGGTACAGCAACGCCGGCCAACTCGTGAACGTGGACGAGGCGAACGACGAGTTCGGCATGTTCCTGCACTCCGAGGTCGCCGGGGATGTGGAAGAGGGGTGCTACGACCCGCAGGACAAGCTCTGGTGGGACCGCAAGTCGGACCGCCCCGTCGTCACCCACACCCCGGACGCCGACCCCTACCTGCTCGGAGAATTCCAGCTGCAGGACGGTACCGCGGCCAAGCCCGCCTTCCAGCTGCTGCAGGACCGGGTACAGGAGTACACCCCCGAGTGGGCGGCCCGCATCACCGGCATCCCGGCGGATACGATCCGGCGCCTGGCACACGAAATGGGCGTGACCGCCCGCGACCAGCGCATTGAGCTGCCGATCGCCTGGACCGATTCCTGGGGTGTGGAGCACGACAGCGTGACCGGCAACCCGGTGTCGTTCCATGCCATGCGCGGCCTCGCCGCGCACTCCAACGGCTTCCACACCATCCGTGCACTGGCCATCCTGATGTCGCTGCTGGGGACCATCGACCGTCCTGGCGGCTTCCGCCACAAGGCGCCGTTCCCGCGGCCGATCCCGCCCTGTGCCCGCCCGCCAAAAGGCCCCGAGGCCGTGCAACCCGGCCAGCCGCTGGACGGCATGGTCCTGGGCTGGCCGGCCAACCCCGACGACCTGTTCGTCGATGAGCAGGGTGGTCCGGTGCGCATCGACAAGGCCTTTTCGTGGGAGTACCCGCTGGCGGTGCACGGCATGATGCACAACGTGATCACCAACGCCTGGCGCGGCGACCCCTACAAGATCGATACCCTGATGATCTTCATGGCCAACATGGCCTGGAACTCGACCATGAACACGGTCGATGTGCGCAAGATGCTGAACGACAAGGACGAGAACGGCGAATACAAGATTCCGTTCCTGGTCGTCGCCGATGCCTTCCAGTCCGAAATGACGGCCTTCGCCGACCTGATCCTGCCCGACACGACCTATCTCGAACGCCACGACGTGATGTCGATGCTCGACCGCCCGATTTCCGAATACGACGGCCCGATCGACTCGGTACGCATTCCCGTGGTGCCGCCGAAGGGCGAGTGCAAGCCCTTCCAGGAAGTACTGATCGAACTCGGCTCGCGGCTGAAGCTGCCCGCGTTCACCACTCCGGAAGGAAAGCGCAAGTTCCGTGACTACCCGGACTTCGTGGTCAATTACGAGACCGAGCCGGGCTCCGGTATCGGCTTCCTCGCGGGCTGGCGCGGCAAGGGTGGCGAGAAGTCGCTGCGCGGCGAACCCAACCCGAACCAGTGGGAAATGTACGCGAAGAACAACTGCGTCTTCCACTACGAGCTGCCCAAGAGTTACCAGTACATGCGCAACTGGAACAAGGGCTACCTCGAGTGGTCCCAGCGCAACCGCATCACCCGCTTCGCGGAGCCGATCCTGATCCACCTCTATTCCGAGGTGCTGATGAAGTTCCGCGCCGCTGCGCAAGGGAAAGGGTCGTCTCGCCGGCCGCCTGCGCACCTAGCGCAACGCGTCGAGACGTACTTCGACCCGCTGCCGTTCTACTACGACCCGCTCGAGTGTCAGGCCACCGACAAGCACACCTACCCGCTGGCGGCCGTCACCCAGCGGCCAATGGCGATGTACCACTCCTGGGATTCGCAGAACGCCTGGCTGCGGCAGATCCACGCCCACAACCTGCTGTTCGTGAGCCCGCGCACGGCAAAGGCAGAGGGTATCGCAGACGAAGACTGGATCTGGGTCGAGAGCCAATGGGGCAAGGTCCGCTGCATGGCCAAGTACTCGGAAGCCGTCGAGCCCGGCACCGTCTGGACCTGGAACGCGATCGGCAAGGCCGCAGGCGCCTGGAACCTGACCCCGCAGGCCAACGAGGCGCGCAAGGGCTTCCTGCTGAACCACCTGATCTCCGAGGAACTACCCGGAGGAGCAGAAGGCCCCATTTCGAACTCCGACCCGGTGACGGGCCAGGCGGCCTGGTATGACGTCAGGGTACGCATCTACAAGGCCGGCGCCGACGAACCCGAGGTGACCTCACCCCAGTTCGACACCATGAAGCCGTATCCCGGACAAGCCAAGCGGCCGCGGATCTGGAACTTCTTCGCTGCCAAAGGAGGCAAGAAATGACCCAGCTCGCCCTGGTCATCGACCTGAACGTCTGCGTGGGCTGCCAGGCCTGCGTCACCAGCTGCAAGGAGTGGAACACTTCCGGGGATGCCGGTCCGCTGGTCGACATGAACCCCTACGGCGCGGACCCCACGGGCACCTTCTTCAACCGGGTGCAAACCTTCGAGGTCGGCGAGTTTCCGAACACGGAGACGGTGCATTTCCCGAAATCCTGCCTGCACTGCGAGGAGCCGCCCTGCGTGCCCGTGTGCCCCACCGGGGCCTCGTACAAGCGCAAGGAAGACGGCATCGTGCTGGTCGACTACGACAAGTGCATCGGCTGCAAGTACTGCTCCTGGGCCTGCCCCTACGGGGTACGCGAGGTCGATGCGCAGCGCCGGGTGATGACCAAGTGCACGCTGTGCGTGGACCGCATCTACGACCAGAACCTGCCGGAATGGGACCGCAAGCCGGCCTGCGTGCGCGCCTGTCCCACCAACGCGCGACTCTACGGCGACATCCACGACCCGAACTCGGTGGTCTCGCAGGCGATCCGCGAGAATGGCGGCTACCAGCTGATGCCCGAGTGGGGCACCAAGCCGGCGAACCACTACCTGCCGAGGCGCAAGACCCGGATCACCGTCCGCGAGGACGAACTGGAACGCGCCGACAACCCGCTCAAGATCGATAGCAAGCTGCCCAAGCCCGGCCGGGACGAGCCCTCGCTCGACGACGTCACCAGCTGGTAACCACGGACGAACTCATCATGCATCCTGCCTTTTCCGTACTTTTCCTGACCACCCTGATCGGCGCCGGACAGGGTCTGTTCCTCGCCCTGTTCTCGGTGGAAGTCTATAGCGAGATCGGTCTCGTGCCCGCCCCAGGCTCCGATTTCTTCGCCATCGGCAGCCTGCTCTCGCTGGCCCTGCTGGGCCTCGGTCTGTTTGCCTCGTTCTTCCACCTGGGCCGACCGGAACGGGCCTGGCGCACCGCGACCAAGTGGCGCACGTCCTGGTTGTCCCGCGAGGTGATCGTCCTGCCCGCCTTCATGGGCATGGTGTTCCTTTACGGCCTGGCGCACTGGCTACAGTTCAACCCGCCGCTGGGCGTGCTTCCGGGCGACAACTTCCTGCTGCTGACGGTGGTGCTTGGCATTGTGGGCACCCTGCTTGCCTTCGCGCTGTTCGTGAGCACGGCGATGATCTACGCAGCGGTGAAGTTCCTGCAGGAATGGCATTCACCGCTGACGGTAGTGAATTACACGCTGCTCGGGGCGGCATCCGGATTCACCCTCGCCACGGCCCTCGCCGCCTGGGCCGGTACCGGCCTGGTTCCGTTCCTGGCCGGCTGGGCGATCATCCTGACGCTGCTGGGGCTGATCACCCGCGTGGCATCGCTGATTCGCAATGCGCACATCGAGCCCAAATCGACGCTGCAGACGGCGATCGGGGTCAAACACCCGGTGATCCAGCAGAAGTCCCAGGGATTCATGGGGGGCTCGTTCAACACGCGCGAGTTCTTCCACCACCGCTCCCCGGGGTTCATGCGGGCGACCAAGTGGATCTTCCTGATCAGCGCTTTCGCGATCCCGGTTCTGCTGCTCGCTCTGGCCATGGCCATGACGGTGGATCCGACCAACGTGCTGATCGCCGCCTTCGCGATCCAGTACCTGGGCCTTCTGGCCGAGCGTTGGTTCTTCTTTGCGCAGGCGAACCACCCGCAGAACCTGTACTACCAGTCGGTGTCCTGAGAGGTTCTCCATCACAGCCGGGAGCGGCTTCCAGCCGCGATGACCCAAGCCGACTCCGCATCGCGGCCAGAGGCCGCTCCTACAGCACATCGCATGGGGGGGGGACGTGGGGCCGAATCACTCCGCCGGCCAGTAGTCGGTGGCGATGCCGTCGCCGAGGTCTGCCTCGATCAGACGGCGACGCACCTCCAGGAGCTTTTCGATCAGGGCCGGCTCGCGTGCCGCGTACGCCTCGGCGTCGGGCACACGGTTCACCACCACTCCAAGCAGCTCCGTGATCGCGTTGCCGATCGAATTCTGGCTGATGGTCACGATCAGGCGGCCTTCGTCGTTGCGGTAGATCAGCTGCTTGAACGCCGGCTGCCAGCGGATCGCATTGGCGTACTTGGCGTCGGTCATGCAGCGGTCGCGGACCTTCCTGGCCGTCTTCAGGAAATCGTTGTCGAACAGCAGGACCTCTTCCACGTGGCGTGGGAAATAGACCCCGTCGGGCATGGCGGCGTTGCGCGTCGACACCTGGGTGAAGAAGCTTCGGTAGAAGTCCAGGAAGCCCTTGAGCACCTCGTCGTACTCGCGCCAGAAACGGATGTCCTTCAGCGCGTCCACACCGCCCAGGATCTCCCAGCTGGGCAGGCCGTGCGGGTAGCCCGTCAGGTTCAGCCGGGCATCGCCGTCGGCCACCGGACGCAGCATCCGAAGCTCCAGGGCGCGAGTGAAGAACTCACGGTAGACATCACGCATGTACGCCTGGAACAGGCTGTGCTGCCCCCCGTCGGTCAGGTTGGGATTCCCGGGATCGGCGTGCGGCGCGGCAATCAGATCCTTCATAGGGAACACCATGAAGTGGTTGTGCAGCATGCGGATGCTCGGCACGCCCGGAGCGGTCAGCGGCCAGGTCGCGTCGAGACTGGCCTCCCCGGCCAGGATCAACGTCTCGGCCGGGTCCGGGTAACGCTCCATCATGTACTCGATGATGATGCCGTTCATGCGATTCCAGACATGCAGCACCCGTTCCGGCACCTGGGTGCGGCGCACCGGGCGCCCCAACGGGTCCAGGATCACCTTGGAGGTGTTGTAGATGATCGAGCAGTCGAACTCGTTGCTGTGCCCCAGGGCCTTGCGATAAAGCAGCAGGTTCTCGGGGTTCAGAAGAAGGCCGTTGTTGTGCACCAGATCCGCGAGGTTTTCGGTGCTGTTGAAGAACTCGTTGGGCTTCATTCCCTCCGGGATGTCCAACGGTATCGGGCGGAAGGGTGTAGTGATTTCGCGTGGACCGGTTGCCATTGATTTCATCTTCCTGGATACGGCGGAGGCCGGCCCCGGGACCGCCCTTATTCGCCCTGAGTCTTGGCCTGCCGCTGCAGACCCTGTACTGTACCGCCCCGAAGTGCACGGGCCGTCCGGCCCGGAAACATAACATACCTGGCACCCCCCAAAAGGAGAGAACACATGCGACTGATTCTGTTGGGCGCCCCCGGCGCCGGCAAGGGCACACAGGCCCAGTACATCACCGAGAAATACAACATCCCGCAGATCTCCACCGGCGACATGCTGCGCGCTGCGGTGAAGGCCGGCACCCCGCTCGGTATCGAAGCCAAGAAAGTGATGGACGCCGGCGGTCTGGTGTCCGACGACATCATCCTCGGCCTGATCAAGGAGCGACTGCAGCAGCCCGACTGCGCGAACGGCTTCCTGTTCGACGGCTTCCCCCGCACCATTCCCCAGGCCGAGGCCCTGAAGGAACAGGGCGTGAACCTGGACTACGTGGTCGAGGTCGACGTGGAGGACGAGGAGATCATCAAGCGCATGAGCGGACGCCGGGTCCATCCCGCCTCCGGCCGCACCTACCACGTCCACTTCAATCCGCCCAAGGTGGAAGGCAAGGACGACGTCACCGGCGAGGACCTGATCCAGCGCGAGGACGACAACGCGGAGACCGTGCGCAAGCGCCTCGAGGTGTATCACAGCCAGACCAAGCCGCTGGTGGAGTTCTACTCGAAGTGGGCCGAGAGCGGCGCCGCGAACGCACCCAAGTATGTCCGGATCCCCGGCGTTGGATCGGTCACCGATATCCGCGACCAGATTTTCAAGGCTCTGGGCAACTGAGGATACGGCCAGCAGGGCGCAGGGCCAGGCTGGCGGTAAACAGGCAAACGGGAAAGGGCCCGCCCGGAGAAGATCCGGAGCGGGCCCTTTTCGTCACACTGCATCGGGATCAGGGACTTCGCCCCCCCTGAACACGGGGCCGAAGCGGTCCTGCCCTACTTTGCCAGCACCTTGGACACCAGGTTCTGGCGCAGCCGGTAGGCGTCGGGCATGCCCGAGCCGAGCAGCGGACGCAGGTACATGCGGAAGGCATCGGTCACATCCGTCCCGGAAGGGGCGATGAACTCGTCGGGCATGACCTTGGTCTTGCCCGCGACCACTTCCAGCGGCACCAGGCGATAGTCGGAAGAGTAGAAGCCCGTACGATCGATCACGACCGACCCGTCCATGTCTCCCCACATCGCGAACTGCACCGCCTTCTCGCCGACCTCCCGCGCCTCGCGCTGGTCCACGTCGGACACGCAGCCGATGAACGAGCGCTGCACGTAACCGAAGGTGTCGCCGCGCACGCGCTTCACGCCGAGCTTGGTCCGGATCTCGTCGCAGAGCATGTCGGCCAGGGCACCGGTGCCCGACAGTTGCACGTTGCCATGGTCATCCTTCTCGACGTTTTTCGCCAGCTTGAGCGCGATGGGCACGCCCTCGGCATCGTGGATCCCCTCGCTGACCGCCACGACGCAGCGGCCGTAACGATCCATGGTCGCCTTGACGTCCGCCAGGAACTTTTCCACGTCGAAGACCCGCTCCGGCAGGTAGATCAGGTGCGGGCCGTCGTCGGGGAACTTCTTGCCCAGCGCGGATGCGGCGGTCAGGAAGCCGGCGTGACGACCCATCACCACGGCGATGTAAATGCCGGGGAGCGCGTAGTTGTCGAGGTTGGCGCCGATGAAGGCCTGGGCCACGAAACGCGCGGCGGACGGAAATCCCGGCGTGTGGTCGTTCTCGACGAGGTCGTTGTCGATGGTCTTCGGGATGTGGATGCTGCGCATCGGGTAGCCGGCCTTGTGGGCTTCCTCGCTGACGATGCGCACCGTATCGGAGGAGTCGTTGCCGCCGATGTAGAAGAAGTAGCTGATCTCGTGCGCCTTCAGGACCTTGAAGATCTCCTGGCAATACTTGAGGTCCGGCTTGTCCCGGGTCGAGCCCAACGCGGACGATGGCGTCTCCGCCACCATCTCCAGGTTGTGCGTGGTCTCCTGGGTGAGATCGAGGAACTCCTCGTCGACGATGCCGCGCACGCCATGGAAGGCCCCGTAGACCAGTTCCACATTGTTGAACTTGCGCGATTCCAGCACCGCGCCGACCATCGATTGGTTGATGACCGCGGTAGGGCCGCCACCCTGGGCTATCAGGACCTTCGCCATTCCTTCCTCCTCATCTTTTGTTTGATCTTGAAATACGTGGAAATTCTCTCTCCACCAGGTGATGCTCAGAAGCGCTCGCGACTATACGCGATCTGCAACCGTGCCGGAAGTGCTGGAATTGAGGCGCCGAAATTGAAGGGTACCTACTCGGGGATCTGGCGGATGGTCGTTTTTCGACTATGATGGGGGCTATGACTGAGAGTGCCCTCACCGATCCTTTCGGCCGCCGGATCGAGTATGTCCGGGTATCGGTTACCGACCGCTGCGACCTGCGCTGTTTCTACTGCATGCCGCGCGGCTTCCGTGATTTCGAGGAACCCGAGGGCTGGCTGACCTTCGAAGAGATCGAGCGCGTGATGGCGGCCTTCGCGCGGCTGGGCACGCGGCGGATCCGCCTGACCGGGGGTGAACCCCTGGTGCGCAAGGACCTGCCGACGCTGGCCCGACGCCTCTCGGCTTTGCCAGGCGTCGACGACATCTCGATGTCGACCAACGCGACTCGCCTGGCCCGCTCCGCGGATGAACTCTTCGCCGCCGGCGTGCGCCGCGTCAATGTCAGCCTGGACTCGCTGAACCCGGAGGTCTTCAAAGAGATCACCGGGGGCAAGCTGGAGAAGGTCCTGGACGGCTTGATGGCCGCGAAGGCCGCGGGTTTCCGGCCCATCAAGATCAACATGGTCGTGCTGGGCGGAATCAATGAGGGCGAGGTCGAGGACATCGTCGAGTTCTGCCTCGAACACGGCTTCACCCTGCGTTTCATCGAAACCATGCCGATGGGCGATACCGGACGACAGGGGGTCGGTCACTATGTCGACCTGCAGCAGGTCAAGGCCCGCCTGGCGCGGCGGTTCGAACTGCTTCCCGGGGTGATGCCGGGCGGCGGCCCCGCCCGCTACGTGCAAGTGGCCGGAAGCGATCTGCACATCGGCTTCATCACGCCGATCTCACAGCATTTCTGCGCGACCTGCAACCGTGTCCGCCTGTCCGTCGATGGCACCATTTATACCTGCCTCGGCAACGAACACAAGCTGGAACTGCGGCCCAGGCTGCGCGCAGGCTGCTCGGACACCGAGATCGAGGAGGCGATCCACGAAGCGATCGCACTGAAGCCCGAGCGCCACGAGTTCAAGGAAAATCCGGACAAGATCCTGCGCTTCATGTCCATGACCGGCGGCTAGCGTGAAAGTCACGGTCCAATTCTGTAGGTCGGGTTAGCGTAGCGTAACCCGACGTGCCGGGGACCACTTATGGAGTGCGGGAGCTTGTTCCCGCTATTCGGCGCCGGGGATGACCCTGCTCCCCACAGCGGCGGCAAGCCGCCGTATTCCATAGGCGGCCGCTTTCATCATTCGGAGTGGCACGCTCCGAAGCCATGAGAACGAGAGCTCTGTCGGTAACGGTTCGCCCCGCGCTCATTCATCGCCGTTCAGCAGCGTGGCCGGCTAATCCACCCAGACCGTCTTCGCGTTGACGAACTCGCGTATACCGAGAGCGGCGAGCTCGCGCCCGTAACCCGAGTCCTTCACACCGCCGAACGGCAGCCGCGGATCGCTCTTCACGATCCCGTTCACGAAGGCACAGCCGCACTCCAGCCGGCGCGCGACCTCCTCGCCACGAGCCCGGTCGCGGGTCCAGACGCTGCCGCCGAGCCCATAGCGCGAGGCGTTGGCCAGCGCGACCGCCTCCTCGACATCCGCGGCCCGCGTCACCGCCGCCACCGGCCCGAAGGTCTCCTCGTCGAAGGCCGCCATACCGGGCCGCACCCCGTCCAGCAGCGTCGGCGCATAGAAGTAGCCGTCGCGATCCAGCACTTCTCCGCCCGCCAGGCAAGTGGCACCGACGTCCACGCTGCGCTGCACCTGGTCGTGCAGATCATCGCGAAGATCGGCGCGCGCCAGCGGACCGAGATCCGTGTCCTCGGCCATCGGGTCTCCGACCCTGATCCGCTCGACACCGTCCCGAAACCGGGCCACGAAGGCATCGGCGACCGACGCCTCGACGATGAAGCGCTTCGCCGCGATGCAGGTCTCGCCGTTGTTCTGGAAACGCGCCTTGACCGCCTGCTCCGCGACATGGTCCAGGTCGGCATCGGCGAGCACGATGAATGCATCCGATCCGCCCAGTTCCAGCACCGTCTTCTTCAGGGACTTGCCGGCCGCCGCGGCGACCGCGCGCCCGGCGCCCTCGGAACCGGTCAGGCTGACGCCCCGCACCCGCGGATCGGCGATCACCCCTTCGACGGCGTCGGAGCCGATGGCGAGGTTCCGGAACACGCCCTCGGGGAACCCGGCCTCGTTGAACACTTCCTCCAGCGCCGCCGCGCAGCCGGGCACGTTCGACGCGTGCTTCAGCAGCACGGTATTCCCTGCCAGCGTGGCCGGGATGGCCTGGCGCAGCGCCTGCCAGTACGGGAAGTTCCAGGGCATCACCAGCAGCACCGGCCCCAGCGGCTGCCAGGCCACCAACGAACGCCCGGCATCCGAGGCAACCATCTGGTCCACCAGGAAGTCCGGACCGTGGCTGGCGTAGTATTCGCAGGCCACAGCGCACTTCTCCACCTCGGCCCGCGCCTCGGTCAGGCGTTTGCCCATCTCCTCGGTAGCCCGCCGCGCCAGCGGTTCCGACTGCTCGCGCAGGACCCTGGCCAGTTGCTCGAGGAACCCGGCCCGCTTGCCGACGCGCAGTCGCGACCATTCCGGGAAACGTTCGGAGGCCCGGGCCACGGCCCGATCGACACCCGCCGCCGGCAGCACCGGATAGGCGCGGATACGCTGGCCGGTCGTAGGATTCACGCTGATCAGTTCGCCCATGAGTGACACACCTCGCTTTGGCTGCCCTGCGCCGCACTGCGCCGCCACAGGGCGTTGGCTCGTCGTCGAAGTATAGAGGACCCCGACTGCAGGCACCTGTGCTGCTCGCGAAGGGAAACGGCTGGCGCATTCATGCCGCGCCGCCCCGGGCGCGCTACTATAGGACCGTCGATCATGAACCCAGGGAAGTTGAGAAGACCATGTCGATCAAGCACGTCTCCATCCTCGGCGGCACCGGCTTCGTGGGCCGCCACATCGTGGCGCGACTGGCGGAAAGGGGGGTCAAGGTCCGCGTCCTGACCCGTCACCCCCAGCGGCACCGGGACCTGAAGGTGATGCCGCAGGTGGAACTGGTGGCGGGTGATACGCACGATCCCGCCACGCTGAACCGCTTCTTCGCCGGTAGCGGTGCCGTGATGAACCTGATCGGCATCCTGAACGAACGGGGTCGCGACGGCTCCGGATTTCGGAAGGTGCACACCGAACTCACCGAACTGGCGCTGGCCGCAGCCGAGGCCCAGGGGGTCCGCCGCTTCGTGCAGATGAGCGCGCTGAAGGCGGACATGCCGGACCCGCCCAGCCACTACCTGCGCAGCAAGGCCGCGGCCGAACGCGCGGTCTTTGCGGCAAAAGCCTTCCCGGTGACGGTGTTCCGGCCGTCGGTGATCTTCGGACCCGAGGACTCCTTCCTGAACCGCTTCGCCGGTCTGCTGAAGATCGCGCCGGTCATGCCACTGGCCCGCGCCGACGCGCGCTTCGCGCCGGTCTTCGTCGGCGACGTTGCCGACCACTTCGTGAACTGCCTGGACGATCCCGATACCTACGGCAAGGGCTTCGAACTGTGCGGACCGCGCATCTACACCCTGCGCGATCTGGTCCGCTACACCGGACGGCTGACCGGGCGTCGGCGTCCGATCATGGCCCTGCCCGACTGGGCGGGAAAGGCCCAGGCCACGGTCTTGGAATTCGTGCCGGGCAAGCCGCTCTCGCGCGACAACCTGGCCTCGCTGGCGGTGGACAGCGTCTGCACCGGCGAGACCCTGCCCTGCCCGACCCTGCTCGAGAGCGTTGCACCCGCCTACCTCGGCCAGGAGGGTCACCAGGCCCGGCTGCAGCGACTGCGCATGGGCCAGCGCGAGTAGCGGGCCCAACGTCATGGAAACATTCCTGGTCGGCGGCGCGGTGCGTGACCACCTGCTGGGCCGCCCGGTCCACGAGCGCGACTACGTCGTGGTCGGGGCGACCCCCGAAGCGATGGAGGCCCGCGGTTTTCGGCCGGTCGGGCGCGATTTCCCGGTCTTCCTGCACCCCCGGACCCATGAGGAATATGCCCTCGCGCGCACCGAGCGCAAGACGGCCCGCGGCTATCATGGCTTCGCCTTCAACGCCGCACCGGAAGTGACGCTGGAAGAAGACCTGGCCCGCCGCGACCTGACCATCAACGCGATGGCCGAGGCCGGCGACGGCCGCCTGATCGACCCCTTCGGCGGACGCCGCGACCTCGAGGCGCGTGTGCTGCGTCACGTCTCGCCGGCATTCGCCGAGGATCCTGTGCGCCTTCTTCGCGTGGCCCGGCTCGCCGCGCAACTCGCGCCGTTCGGGTTCACCATCGCCCGGGAGACGCAGGACCTGCTGCGCGAACTGGTGGCCAGCGGCGAAGTCGACGCCCTGGTCCCCGAGCGGGTCTGGGCAGAGTGCGAGAAGGCCCTGGCCAGCCCCGCGCCGGTCCGTTTCTTCGAGATCCTGCGCAGCACCGGCGCCATGGACGTGCTGTTTCCCGAGGTGGCGCGACTATCGGGGGTGCCGCAACCGCCGCGCTACCACCCGGAGGTGGATACTGGCGTCCACACCTTGATGGTGCTGGAACAGGCCACACGGCTCAGCCCGGCCCCGGAGGTGCGTTTCGCCGCACTGGTGCACGATCTGGGCAAGGGCAATACCCCGCCGGACATCCTGCCTGGCCACCACGGCCACGAGGAGCGCGGCGTAACCCTGATCCGCGACCTGGCGCAGCGGCTGCGCATCCCCCGACGCTACCGGGATCTGGCGATCAAGGTCGCGCGGTACCATGGCCTGGTGCACCACCTGTTCGAATTGCGCCCGAAGACGGTACTGAAGCTCTTGGAGGGCATCGACAGCCTGCGCCGCCCGGAGGGTCTGGAGCCCTTCCTGGCGGCGGTGGAGGCCGACTTCCGGGGTCGTGCCGGATTCGAGGAGCGTCCCTATCCCCAGGCCGACGCCGTGCGCCGGGCGGCCCGCGCGGTGGCCACTGTGTCGCCGGAGCCCCTGCTGGCTGATGGCCTGCGCGGCGAAGCGCTGGGTGATGGCCTGCGCCGCGCCAGGATCGCGGCAATCGCCGAACTCGGCCTGCAGCAGAAAAACGGCGGGCGGGAGGGCTGAACCCGGGCAACTTGCCTCCCGGACCCGGTCGCCGTACCCTTCGACCGGTTTCACGGTTCCCGAGGATCAGCTCATGGATTTCGCCCACGCGCGCAACAACATGGTGGAACAGCAGGTTCGTCCCTGGGACGTGCTGGACATGCGCGTGCTGGACGTGATGGAGGCTCTGCCACGGGAACGGTTCGTGCCCGAGGGCCGCGAGGGTCTCGCCTATGCGGATACCGAGATCCCGCTGGGCCAGGGCGAGTCCATGCTGGCGCCCAAGGTCGTCGGGCGCCTCCTGCAGGCGCTCGCGCCCGGCCGCAGTGACAGGGTGCTGGAAATCGGCACCGGATCCGGCTACGTCACCGCCTGTCTCGCGCGGCTCGCCGCAGGCGTGGACAGCGTGGAGCGGATCGACGGCTTCAGGCTTGCGGCACGGGCACGGCTCGATGCGCTCGGCATCGACAACGCCCAGCTGCGCACGGGGACCGTGACCCCGGACTGGTCACCCCCCGGCAGGCGCTATGACGTGATCAGTTGCAATGGGGCGATGGCCGAGTACGACCCCTGCCTGCAGTCCCACCTGAGCCTGGGTGGTCGCCTGTTCGTGGTGGTGGGGACCCCTCCGGTGATGGAGGCGCTGCTGATCATCCGGGTCGCCGAGGACAGCTACCGCACGGAGAAGCTGTTCGAGACCGGCCTGAAGCCGCTGGTGGGCTTCGAACGGAAGCCCGAATTCGTCTTCTGAGAGTCCCGCTGCAACCCGCCCGCGGCACCGCGGGCTTGGAACGCATCAACGTCCGCCGCATCCCCATATGGCGCTTGCTCTGCTAGCATAGAGCGATCCCTTCCGCACCGGAACCGACGCCATGAACATCCTCCGCACCCTGAGTGCCGCCACCCTCGTCTGCGCCCTCTGGGCCCTGCCTGCCCAGGCCGAGGATCTGCTGCAGGTCTTCGAGCGCGCACAGCAGCAGGACGCGGAACTGCGCGCGGCCGAGGCCGAATACCGGGCCGTTCTGGAGAGCAGGCCGCTGGCCCGCTCGGCCCTGCTGCCCCAGATCTCCGCCGATGCCGAGCTGGGCGCCTTTTATTCCGACCCCGATCCCGGGTCTAGCGTTGACGGCGCACAGCGCAGTATCGGCCTTGAACTCAACCAGAGCCTCTTCGACCGCCGCAACACCATCGGGCTACGCCAGGCAGACCTGCAGATCGAGCGCGCCGCAGCCAATCTGGATGCCGCCCGCCAGGACCTGATCCTGCGCGTTTCCGAGGCCTACTTCGGCGTGCTGGTCGCCCAGGAGACCCTGCAGTTCCGCATCGCAGAGCGCGAGGCCATCGGCCGGCAGCTGGAGCAGACCCAGCGCCGCTTCGACGTCGGCCTGATCGCGATCACCGACGTCAAGGAGGCCCAGGCGCAGTTCGATCTGGCCGGCGCCGCCGAGATCGAGGCGGAGAATGCGCTGAACCTGGCCCAGGAACAGCTGGCAGTGATCACCAACCGCTATTACGAGACCCTGGCGGCGCTGGGCGAGACCCTGGAGATGGTCAGCCCCGACCCGCTGGACCCGCAGGAATGGGTTGCCGCAGCCCTGGAGGCCAACCAGGAGCTCCGGGCACAGCGCCTGGCCACCGAGAGCGCGCGCGAGCAGATCGCACGCCAGCGCGCCGAGGGCCTGCCGACGCTGGGCCTCGGCGCATCGGTGAGCGATACGGGTTACTCGGGCGTGAGTGGCGTGCAGGCCGAGAGGTCACAGTTCGTCGATCGCACCGACAGCCAGATCGGCCTGCGCCTGCAGATCCCCCTGTACACCGGCGGCCGGGTCAGCGCGCTGACGCGCGAGGCGAGGGAACAGTTCGAGGCCGCCCAGGAGGGCCTGGTGCTCACCGAACGGCGCACCGTGCAGAACACCCGCAACAGCTATCTGTCCGTGATCGCGAACGCCTCCCGCGCCCAGGCCCTGGCACAGGCCCTCGAATCCACGCGGGCCGCCTTCGAATCGGCCGAGGCCGGATTCGAGGTCGGAACGCGTACCCAGGTCGACGTGTTGCTGGCGCTGCGCGAGGTCTTCCGCGCCGAGCGCGACTTCGCAGAGGCCCGCTATGGCTACCTGCTGGAGACCCTCCGGCTGCAGCGCGCGGTGGGCAGCCTGAGCGTCGCGGACCTTCAGCGCATCAACCAGTTCCTGGAATGAACCGGTGAGCGTGCGGACCACCGGAGTCGATCCGACCCGGCTTTGCGACCGCAGGCATTCGCGCCTGCTGCTGGTCGATCTGCAGGAGCGGTTGCTGGCGGCCATGCCCGAAGACGAGCGGACTGCGGTGGAGCGCAACACCGGCCGCCTGATCGAAGCCGCGCGTCTGCTGGATGTGCCCGTCGAGGCGACACTGCAATATCCGCGCGGCCTGGGTTCGATCACCGCCCCGCTGGAAGCGCTGCTCGGCACCGGCGACGGGCGCACCGAGAAGACGGCGTTTTCCTGCTGCGCCGCCGATGACCTGGTCCGCCGCCTGACCGGCGCCGACGTGATCGTCTGCGGCACCGAGACCCACGTCTGCGTACTGCAGACGACACTGGAACTGCTGGCCGCCGGCGAAACGGTGTTCGTGGTCGCGGATGCGGTCTGCAGCCGCGACCCACGGCTGAAAGCCAACGGCATCGATCGAATGCGCGCCGCCGGGGCGGTGATCACCAACCACGAATCTGTCCTGTTCGAATGGCTGCGCGACGCCGCCGACCCCCAGTTCCGGGCTGTCAGCCGGCTGATCCTGCAGCGGTAATCGAGACATGCGACTGACACCCGTGGAGTATCGTCGCCTGCCGCACCGGCGCATCACGCTGCTCGGCATGTCCGGGGTGGGGAAGACGTACCTGTCGAACATGCTGCGGCGTGAAGACTGGTTCCACTACTCGGGAGACTACCGGATCGGCACCCGCTATCTGAGCGAGCCGATTCTGGACAACATCAAGGCGCAGGCGATGCAGGTGCCCTTCCTGCGTACCCTGCTACGCACGGATTCGATCCAGATCATCAACAACATCACCGTTGACAACCTCAACCCGGTCTCCAGCTTCCTGGGCAAACTGGGCAATCCGGAGCGCGGAGGACTGTCGCTGACCGAATTCAAGCGGCGCCAGGCCCTGCACCACGAGGCCGAGGTGCAGGCCATGCTGGATGTACCGGACTTCATCCAGAAGGCCGAGACGCTGTTCGGCTATCCACATTTCATCAATGATGCCGGCGGGTCGATGAGCGAACTCGAGTCCCCCGAGGTCATGGAAACCCTGACCCAGCACACCCTGATCCTCTATCTCAAGGCGTCCGAACAGAATGAGCGCGAGCTGATTGCGCGCGCGGAGCGCGACCCGAAGCCGCTGTACTATCGCGAGGCCTTCCTGGATGAGCATCTCGCCCGATACATGCTCGAACGTGAACTCGAATACGTGGCGCAGATCGACCCCGACGACTTCGTGCGCTGGGTCTTCCCGCACCTCTTCCGTGCCCGCCTCCCTCGCTACGAGGCCATCGCCCGGGACCACGGGTACACCATCCTGAGCAGCGAACTGGCGCAGATCGGTAACGCAGCCGAGTTCGACCAACTGGTGGAACAGGCCCTGGAGCGCGAGGGGTCCCGCTGATGCCACTGGTCGCGCATACCGACCTGCCCGCTTTCTCACGACTGCGTGAGGAGGGCGGGACCGTGTTGCCCTCGCATTACGCCCTGCACCAGGACATCCGGGCCATGCACATCGGCCTGCTCAACATGATGCCCGATGCTGCGCTGGCGGCCACCGAACGCCAGTTCTTCCGCCTGGTGGGCGAGAGCAACCAGATCGCGCAGTTCTACATGCATCCCTTCACCCTGGCGGAACTGCCGCGCGGGCCTGGTGGCCGGGCGCACGTGGAGCAGTACTACGAGACCTTCGAAACCATCAAGCAGTCCGGCCTGGATGCGCTGATCATTACCGGAGCCAACGTCAACCAGCCGGACCTGGCCATGGAGCCCTTCTGGGAGCCATTGGCAGAAGTCGTCGACTGGGCCTGGAACCATGTGACCTCGACCCTGTGCTCGTGCCTGGCCACCCATGCGGTGATGCAGTCTCGCTACGGTGAGCGACGCCGGCACCGCGGGCCGAAGTTATGGGGCGTCTTCGATCACCGCGTGGTCGATCGCGGGCATCCCCTCGTGGCGGGGGTCAACACCCGCTTCGATGTGCCGCATTCCCGGTTCAACGATGTCTCGCGCGAGCAGTTCGAACGCCACGGGCTGAAGGTCCTGGTCGAGAGCGAACGGGCCGGCGTGCATCTCGCGGTGTCGCGCGATGGCTTCCGCATGGTCTTCTTCCAGGGCCATCCCGAGTACGACAGCATCAGCCTGCTGAAGGAATACAAGCGCGAGGTCAACCGGTTCATCAGCGGTGAACGGGACGATTTCCCGCCGGTTCCGGAAAACTACCTGGCACCGCAGGCCGCTGCGATCCTGGACGAACACCGCGAGCGGGTGGTGCAGTCTCTGCAACGGCGCGCGCCGGCACCACCGATGCCGGAGACCTTACTGCTCGACCGTCTTGACAATACGTGGCATGACAGTGCTCTGGCGGTGGTGAACAACTGGATCGGCAACGTCTACCAGCTGACCCATCATGATCGCCGGATACCCTTCCGGCACGGGATCGACCCCGAGGATCCGCTCGGCTGGCGCCGCTGACCAAGCCACGATCAGACCCTCGGGCCCGTCCACAATCGAGAGCAACGTGCAACAATCCCATGCCACCGACGCACCGCTGATCGGTCTTTACGAGACCATCGCGGGCGATGAGGACGCCCGGGTCTGTAAGGACATCCCGGAAGCGGCCTGTAACGCCCAGCCGATCAACTTCTTCGTCCACCTGGTCTCCAACACGCTGAGCAAGATCGGCGACGAGCTCGCATCCGCGCGCCTGGTGCTGGCCTGGATGCTCGGCGCCCTGGGCGCCCCGGCGGCCTTCGCCGGGTTCCTGGT
>SKJG01000069.1 GCA_007116035.1 Thioalkalivibrio sp. | reverse complement strand
CCAAACTTCTTCCCCTGCACCACCGTCAACGCCGCCGTCAGCGTCGTCTTCCCGTGGTCCACGTGACCAATCGTTCCCACATTCACATGCGGCTTCTTACGCTCAAATTTTGCCTTGGACATAGTCTTTATTCCCCGGGTTGATACGCATGCCGTGTCGCAGACGGCCGGTGCAGACTGCATCTATTACATTGGAGCCCATGACCGGATTTGAACCGGTGACCTCTTCCTTACCAAGGAAGTGCTCTACCGACTGAGCTACATGGGCAAAACTCTCGCTGACGGACTTGGAGCGGGTGATCGGGATCGAACCGACATCATCAGCTTGGAAGGCTGAGGTTCTACCATTGAACTACACCCGCAGAACCGATGCTGACCGACGCCACCGCCCGTCCGGCCCGTGGCAAAAATCTTTGGTGGAGGGGGGAGGATTCGAACCTCCGAAGGCTGAGCCAGCAGATTTACAGTCTGCCCCCTTTGACCGCTCGGGAACCCCTCCTCGATCAAGCCGCGTATCTTCCTTGATGCGCACCCCTCGCGTCAACCCCCAGTAGCGTCCAGAAGAGCCGGGGGCGACGCAACGGGCACCCACACCCTTGGCCGCGGCCAGGAACCCGGCGGCGTCGATGGCCGCAGACCCGTGAACAACCCTTCTTTTTTCCGCGCTGAGTCCTTAAAGTGTTGACGCAAGTGACTGAGGGAAGCACTCTGAGATCCATGTCGAACGCTACCGTCTCTGCTCGTCTGCCCGGACTGGCGCGCCGTCTCGTGGATGCCGGCCTGGCTGAGTCGGGATTGATTGCAGCGCTGGCCGAGGAGGCGCGCCAACAGCAAACACCGCTGGTGGCGCTGCTGGCCACGCGCACCAAGATCTCCGAGGCGCGCTTGGCCGAGGCGGCCGGCGAGGAGTTCGGCCTTCCCATCTTTGATCTCACCGCCTTCGACCGCGAGCTGCTGCCGAAGGAACACCTCAACGAGACCCTGATCCGCAAGCACCACGCCCTGCCGCTCCTGCAGCGCGGTAACCGCCTCTTCGTCGCGATCTCCGATCCCACGAACCTGTCCGCCTCGGACGAGTTCAAGTTCGCCACCGGCCTGACCATCGAAACCGTGCTGGTGGAGCACAACAAGCTCGACCGCCTGATCGAGGATTCCATCAACGCCGCGATGGCCATGATGGACGACCTCGACGACGAAGGCTTCGGAGAGTTGGACGTCGCCACCGATGCCACGGACGACCGCGAGGACAGCGGCAACGAGGGCATCGACGATGCCCCGGTGGTGCGGTTCGTCAACAAGCTGATGCTCGATGCCGTCCGCCGCAAGGCATCGGACATCCACCTGGAGCCCTACGAGCGGGATTTCCGCGTGCGCTTCCGCATCGACGGGATGCTCTACGACGTCGGGCATCCACCGATCACCATGTCTTCCCGCATCCTGGCGCGAGTGAAGGTGATGTCACAGATGGACATCGCCGAACGCCGCGTCCCGCAGGACGGCCGCATCAAGCTGAAGCTGTCGCGCACGAGGGCGATCGACTTTCGCGTCAACAGCCTCCCCACGCTGTACGGCGAAAAGATCGTGATGCGCATACTCGACTCGGACGCGAGCAACCTGAGCGTCGACGTCCTGGGGTTCGAGGAAGAACAGAAGAAGCTGTACCTCGATGCCCTGAACCGACCCTACGGCATGATCCTGGTCACCGGACCCACCGGCTCCGGTAAGACCGTGACGCTGTACACGGGCCTCGGCAAACTGAACACGAACGACCGCAACATCTCCACGGCCGAGGATCCGGCGGAAATCAACATGCCCGGCATCAACCAGGTCAATGTGCATCCCAAGATCGGCCTGACCTTCGCCAATGCCCTGCGCGCCTTCCTCCGCCAGGATCCGGACGTGATCATGGTGGGAGAGATCCGCGACCTGGAAACCGCTGAGATCGCCATCAAGGCGGCGCAGACCGGACACCTGGTGCTGTCGACACTGCATACCAACGATGCCCCGCAGACGCTGACCCGGCTCGCGAACATGGGGGTCCCGGTCTACAACATCGCGTCCTCGATCCTGCTCATCATCGCGCAGCGGCTGGCGCGGCGCCTTTGCCCCTCCTGCAAGGCACCGGAACAGCTGCCGGAGGAAATTCTGCTAAAGGAAGGCTTCACTGCGGACGATATAGCTTCTGGGATGACCCTGTACAAGCCCGTGGGCTGCGACCAGTGCACCGGCGGCTACAAGGGGCGCGTGGGCATCTATCAGGTGATGCCGATCTCTGAGGCCATGCAAAGACTGATCCTGCAGGGCTGCAACAGCATGGAACTGGCAGAGCAGGCCGAGCGCGAGGGAATCAACGACCTCCGGCGCGCCGGGCTTCTGAAGGCCAAGGCGGGTTTTACCAGCCTTGAAGAAATCAACCGTGTGACCACGGACTAGCGGACGCCATGGCAGATACGACGACAATTTTTTTATGGGAAGGCCTGAACAAGCGCGGAGCGAGGGTCAAGGGCGAGACCAGCGCCGACAACGAGATCGCGGCCCGGGCTGAACTGCGCCGCAACGGCGTCAACGTACTGAAGATACGCAAGAAGCCGAAATCGCTGTTCTCCACGAAGAAGAAGATCAAGCCCGTCGACGTCGCCTACTTCCTGCGCCAGATGACGACCATGCTGAGTTCGGGTGTACCCCTGGTGCAGGCCTTCGACATCGTCGGCCGCGGTCATGAGAATCCTGCCATGGCCGAGTTGATCATGACCCTCAAGGCCGACGTCGAGGGCGGCGAGACCTTCGCCGCCGCTCTGGCCAAACATCCGAGACATTTCGACGACCTGGTCGTCAATCTCGTCGAGGCGGGCGAACAGTCAGGGACGCTGGAGACCCTGCTGGACAAGATCGCCACCTACAAGGAAAAGACGGAGAGTCTGAAGGGCAAGATCAAGAAGGCCATGTTCTACCCCGCTGCGGTCATTGTCGTGGCCATCGTGGTGACCGCCATCCTGCTGATTTTCGTGGTTCCGCAGTTCGAGGCGCTGTTCGTGGGCTTTGGTGCCGATCTCCCGGCGTTCACCCGCATGGTCGTGAACCTGTCCAACTTCGTGCAAAGCTCGTGGTGGGCGATTCTCGGGGTGATCCTGCTGATCATCTTCCTGTTCACCCAGGCCCACCGCCGCTCACCCCGCTTCCGGCGGACCCTGGACATCCTGATCCTGAAAATCCCGGCCATCGGCCCGATCCTGCGCAAGGCCGCGATCGCCCGCTTCGCGCGCACCCTTTCCACCATGTTCGCCGCCGGCGTACCGCTGGTCGATGCGCTGCGCTCGGTCGCGGGCGCAACCGGCAACGCCCTCTACGGGGAGGCCACCGAGCGCATGCGGGAAGAAACCGCAGCGGGAGCGCAGCTGCAGTGGTCGATGCGCAACGTCGCCATATTCCCCAACATGGTGGTGCAGATGGTGGCGATCGGAGAGGAATCGGGATCCCTGGACGCGATGCTGGCGAAGGTCGCCGACTTCTACGAGGAAGAGGTCGACAACGCGGTAGACAGCCTTTCCAGCCTCCTCGAGCCCCTGATCATGGTGATCCTCGGGGTCCTGATCGGTGGTCTGGTGATCGCGATGTACCTGCCGATCTTCATGCTCGGCCAGGTCATCTAGTGACGGATCCCGGCCGCCGACCCCGGAGACCGATGCCGGTCACGGGATCATGAGCCCCTGGCTGGAAGTCGTGAATGCCTGGGCACTGCCCCTGGCGGCGGTGTTCGGGCTGATGATCGGCAGCTTCCTCAACGTCGTGATCCACCGCCTGCCGCTGATGATGCAGCGCGAGTGGGAACAGGAGGCACGCGCCGTACTAGAGCAGCCCGACCCAAACGGGGAAACGCAGCGTTTCGACCTGTGGTGGCCGCGTTCACGCTGCCCCGAATGCAGCCGCGAGATCAGGGCAAGGGAGAACATCCCGATCCTCAGCTTCCTGTTCCTGCGCGGGCGCTGCCCCGGGTGTGCAGCCCGCATCTCGTGGCAGTACCCGCTGGTGGAGCTGCTCACGGCGGTGCTCTTCACTTTCACCATCTGGCATTTCGGACCCACCGCGGCAGGCCTCGCGGCGCTGCTCTTCACCGGCGTCCTGATCGTCGCCTCGGGGATCGATGCCCGCACCACACTGCTCCCGGACCAACTGACGCTGCCGCTGATCTGGCTCGGCCTGGCCGCCAACTATTTCGGTCTCTTCACCGACCTGGAATCCGCGGTCATCGGCGCGATGGCGGGCTACCTCAGCCTGTGGCTGGTGTACCACGGCTTCCGCCTGCTCACCGGCAAGGAGGGCATGGGCTACGGCGACTTCAAGCTGCTCGCGGCGATCGGTGCCTGGCTTGGCTGGCAGGCCCTGCCGGTGGTCCTGCTCCTCGCGTCACTGGTCGGCGCGATCGTCGGCATCGCCCTGATCCTGCTGCGCGGGCGCGACCGCAACATCCCGATCCCCTTCGGACCTTACCTGGCGGCGGCCGGCTGGCTGGGCCTGATCTGGGGTGACCAGTTGCTGGCGGTCTATCTGCCGTGAACGGTACCCGCCCCCAACTGTCGTGACGAACGCAGGCTAGCCATGTTGCGGGTGGGGCTTACCGGAGGCATCGGCAGCGGTAAGAGCCGCGTCGCGACGATCTTTGCGCAACGGGGTGCCCCGGTCATCGACACCGACCAGCTCGCGCGCGCCATCCTCGGTCCCGGGCAACCCCTGCTGACCGAGATCTTCCGGGTCTTCGGAGAGGATCTGCGCCGGGAGGACGGCAGCCTCGATCGCGCCGCGCTGCGTGCACGGGTCTTCCGCGACCCGGCGCTGCGCGCCCGTCTGGAGGCGCTCACCCACCCGGCCATCGGCCAGGCGATGGAAGAACGGATCGCGGGTCTCCCAACCGACACCGCCTACGTATTGCTCGTCATCCCGCTCCTAGTCGAGGTGGGCTGGCGCGACCGCGTCGACCGGGTCCTCGTCATCGACTGCCCGGAACCCGTACAGGTGGAGCGCATCGTCGCGCGTGACGGAATCGACGAGGAGGCCGCCTGGGCCATGGTGAAAGCCCAGGCCTCCAGGAACCGGCGGCTCGAGGCGGCCGACGACGTGATCGACAACAGCGCCGAGTCCGGCACCGCCTCACTCACGGATCGGGTGCTGGCATTGGACCAGTCGTACCGCACCCTTGCCGGATGAGGCGGCGGCCGCGGCGACGCCGCCGGCTCCACCCCGCTTCATCGCGATCCCCCTCCTGGCTGCACCGACACGGAGCATCACCGGAGACGCGGGTGGAAATACACGGCGCACATGCCCGATACTGGACATCAACTTCCAGGATGTCATACCTTGAGCCAGTCGACGCTAACCTTTGAACAACCGCTGCACGAGCGAGTGCGCCTGCTGCTGCGTCTCGAGGCGTTAGTGGAACGGTTCCGCAGTACCAGCCTCGCGTCGCGCGACTTTGACCATCACCATGCGCTGACGGTACTGGTCGACATCTATGCCCTGGCCGGAAGGGTCGACGTAAAGCGCGAACTGATGGGCGAGATCGAGCGCCAGATCGCAAACCTGAACCGGCTCGCTTCCCAGCCTGGCGTCGACCAGGAGCGCCTGACGCTGACGATGCAAGGACAGCGCCGGCTGCTGGCGCGTCTCGAGAATCAGGTCGGCAGCCTGGACCACCGGGTCAAGGACAATGAATTCTTTACCAGCGTGCGCCAGCGTACCGCGCTGCCAGGCGGGGCCTGTGATTTCGACCTCCCCGTCTACCACTACTGGCTGTCACAGCCCGCGGGCACACGCGAGGAACTGTTGCTCGAATGGTTCCAACCGCTGGAGACGGTGGCCGAGGCCATTACCCAGGTACTGACCTTCATGCGCGCGGCCGGGAGTCCACGCAAGGTGCTGGCCCACGATGGCTACTACGAGCAGGGCTTGGATACCAATTATGCGTGGCAGATGCTTCGGGTCAGCGTCGGGAGCGAGGAGCAGTGCTATCCGGAGATCAGCGCGGGACGACAACGATTCACCGTTCGATTCCTCGACCCCGGCGAATTTCACGACCGTCCGCGCATCGTCTCCCGCGACGTACCGTTCCAGCTGAGCTGCTGCGCGATCTGAACCCGGGCCGCGGTCGGAAATCAGTCGAGCAGGCCGCGGATGCCGGCGATCCCCTGGGCGCCCACCGCCCGAAGCCGAGGGAGATCCCCCGCGGCCAGACCACCCAGTGCGAATACCGGGCAGGAAGCCCCGGCACACAGCGCCGCAAAGCCCGCGACCCCGAGCGGCGACGCGTCCGGGTGGGTTTGCGTGTGCTCGACTGGGCCGGCGACAACGAAATCCACCGGTAACGCCATCGCCCGTTGCAGGCCCTCGCGGTCATGCACCGATGCGCCCACCCAGCCGCCGCACGGCGGTCGCGAGGACAGCGCCTGCAGCCGCTGCTCGGTCAGGTGCCAGCCCACGGGCGGGAGTTCGTCCAGCCAGGCGCGCGGGGCGTTGACGAGGGTCTCCACCCCGTGACGGGCCGCCGCAGCGATCAGCCGGCGCGCGTACTCGAGAAACGAATCCCGCTCCAGGCCCGGCGCACGGGCCTGGAGCAGCCGGATATCCCCGCGTTCGAGCCGCCGCTCAACGCGTTGCACGGCAGGATCGATCGCCGACGCGGAGGCCGGATCCGGGGAGATCAGGTAGAGCGCCGGCAGGCGCGCGGCATTGACGATGGCCCGGCTGGCCTCGGGGAACGCCAGCCCACCCAGCACCGCGGGTTCCGCCCAGCGCATCGGTTGCCGCTCCCGGGGTCGGGCTTCGCCCCGCCAGGCGTCCACCCGGAAAACCGTCAGGTCGAGGCGGCGGTCACCGTAGTCGTGGGCAATCGCCAGAATCGGGGTGGCCTCGAGGACCTCGACGCCCAGCTCTTCCCGCAACTCCCGGTCCAGTGCGGACCGCGGCGCCTCGCCCTTCGCGCACTTTCCGCCCGGGAACTCCCAGAGTCCAGGGAGGTGGGCGTCATCGGCACGGCGGCTGATCAGCACGCGGCCGGCAGCGTCCCGCAGCAGGCCGATGGCCACCCGCACCCTTGGCTCAGGAGCGGTAGTCGGCGTTGATCCGGACGTAGTCGTAGGAGAAGTCACAGGTGTATTTGCGGTAGCTGGCATCGCCGCGCGCAAGCTCGATCACGATGTCGAGTTCGGCCTTGCCGAAGGCCTGCTGTCCGGCCTCCTCGCTGTAGCCCGGGGCGCGGCCGCCCTCGGATACGATCTGCACGCCATTCACGGCAATCCTGACCCGGTCGATCCGAAAATCCTCGACGCCGGCCCGCCCCACGGCTGCCAAGATCCGCCCCCAGTTCGGATCCGAGGCGAACAGCGCGGTCTTGACCAGGGGCGACAGCGCCACGGCCTCGGCCACCCGCCGTGCCTCGTCCCGGTCGCGCGCCGAATCCACCGTCACACGCACGAATTTCGTGGCACCCTCACCGTCCCGCACGATGGCCTCGGCCAGCTCCAGGCAGAGTGCGTTCACGGCCCCGGCGAACCGCGCACGGTCGGCGCCGGGACCAATCGTGACGCCGCTGGCACCACTGGCCACACAGACCAGTGCGTCGTTGGTGGAGGTATCCCCGTCGACGGTGATGGCGTTGAAGCTCTGCTCTGCCGCCTCGATGAGGATCTCGTGTAGTCCGGCGGCGTCGATGCGCGCATCGGTCCCGATGAAGGCGAGCATGGTCGCCATGTCCGGGTGGATCATTCCGGACCCCTTTGCGATCCCGGTCAGCGTGACTTCACCCGCTGCAAACCGAACCCTGCGGCTGACGCCCTTGAGCACCGTATCGGTGGTCATGATCGCCCGCCCGCCGGCCATCCAGCCATCGGGGGCCAGGCCCGAGACCAGGCCAGGTAGGGCCGCCTCGATGCGCTCCACCGGCAGAGGCTCGCCGATGATGCCCGTGGAAAACGGCAGCACCGCCTGCGCCGGCGCGCCCAGCGCGCGCCCCGCGGCAACACACGTGGCCCGGGCCGCTGCCAAGCCGGCACTGCCGGTTCCGGCATTGGCATTACCGGCGTTGATCAGGAGCCAGCGCGGTGCGCCCGTCGCCAGGTGTTCGCGGGCCACCTGCACCGGCGCGGCGCAGAAGGCGTTACGCGTAAACAGAGCGGCAATCGCTGCCTCGGACCCCGCGTCGATGAGCAGCAGGTCGTCACGGTCCCGATAGCGGATCCCGGCGGCGCAGGAGGCCAGCCGAATTCCGGGAACCGGTGGTAACTGCGGCGGCGCCTGCAGGGCTACGGCCATCGGGAGCCCTCAGCTCAGGCGGCCGTGGCAGTGCTTGTATTTCTTCCCCGACCCGCACCAGCAGGGGTCGTTGCGCCCCAGCTTGGGTCCTTCGCGGCGGTACGGCTGCGCGGAGTCGGCATCGTCCTCCTTCGCCGGCGCACGCAGCGGGCTGTTCGCTTCCTCGTGCTTGAACTGGATGCCCTCCGGGGCGCGGGCGAAGCGGCGACCGAACTCCTCGGCAGCGCTCTCCGAGCGCAGCTGCAGGCGGAGCAGCATCTTGATCACGTCGTGCTTGATGCGCTCTAACAGGGTCTCGAACATCGCGAAGGCCTCGCGCTTGTACTCCTGCTTCGGATTCCGCTGGGCATAGCCTCGCAGGCCAATGCCCTGACGCAGGTAATCCATCGATGCCAGATGCTCCTTCCATTGGCTGTCCAGGACCTGGAGCATCACGTCGCGCTGCAGGCGCTTCATCAGGTCATCCCCCAGCGCGGCCCGCTTCTCCTCGATGATGGCGCGTGCCTTGTCGACGATGCGTTCGCGCAGGGGTTCTTCGTGCAGATCCTGCTCGCTGTCCAGCCATTCCTGGATCGGCAGTTCCAGGCCAAATTCCGAGGTCAGGGCCTTGGTGAGGCCGGGGATATCCCACTCGTCCTCGACGCTAGCCGGCGGCACGTACTGGCTGATCGTGGCGTTGATCACGTCGCGGAGCAGCGCATCGATGGTGTCCGAAATATCGTCGGCGGTCAGCAGTTCTGCGCGCTGCTCGTAGATGACCCCGCGCTGATCATTGGCGACGTCGTCGTACTCCAGCAACTGCTTGCGGATGTCGAAGTTGTGGGCCTCGACCTTGCGCTGCGCGTTTTCGATCGCGCGGCTGACCCAGGCGTTTTCGATCGCCTCGCCCTTCTCCATGCCCAGGCGCTGCATCAGGCCGCGCACCCGCTCGGAAGCGAAGATCCGCATCAGGTTGTCTTCCAGCGACAGGAAGAAACGGCTCGATCCCGGGTCGCCCTGGCGCCCGGAACGTCCGCGCAACTGATTGTCGATGCGGCGTGACTCGTGGCGCTCCGAGCCGATGATGTGCAGGCCGCCCGCCGCGACCACAGCCTCGTGGCGCTTCTGCCACTCGGCCTTCACCTGTTCGATCTTGGCCGGGTCCGGATTCTCGCCCATGCCCTCGAGTTCCGCCGCGAGCCCGCCTCCGAGCACGATATCGGTGCCGCGGCCCGCCATGTTGGTGGCAATGGTCACCGCGCCAGGACGGCCAGCCTGGGCGATGATGTGCGCCTCCCGCTCGTGCTGCTTCGCGTTCAGGACCTCGAACGGTATCGCGGTCTTCTTCAGGGCCCCGGCCAGACGCTCGGAGGCCTCCACCGATGCGGTACCCACCAGCACCGGCTGGCCGTGCTCGACGCACCAGCGGATCTCCTTGATGATGGCATCGTATTTCTCGTCCTGCGTCAGGTAGACCAGGTCCTGCATGTCGTTCCGGTTCAACGGCTTGTTGCCGGGGATCACCACGACCTCAAGGGCGTAGATGGTCTGGAACTCGTAGGCCTCGGTATCGGCCGTGCCGGTCATCCCCGAGAGCTTGTCGTACAGCCGGAAATAGTTCTGAAAAGTGATCGACGCCAGCGTCTGGTTCTCCTGCTGGATCGGCACGCCCTCCTTGGCCTCGATGGCCTGGTGCAGCCCCTCGGACCAGCGGCGGCCCGGCATGGTGCGGCCGGTGAACTCATCGATGATGAAGATCTTGCCGTCGCGCACGAGATAGGCCACATCGCGCTTGAACAACGCGTGGGCACGGAGCGCCGCGTTCAGGTGATGCAGAATGGGAATGCTGGCCGCGTCGTACAGCGACTGCGACGCTTCCAGCATCCCATGCTCATGCAACAACTGTTCGACCCGTTCCTGGCCTTCCTCACTGAGGAAAACCTGCTTGGCCTTCTCGTCGACGTAGTAGTCGCCCTCGGACTCCTCGTCGTGCTGCGCCTTCAGCTGAGGCACGATGGTGTTCATGCTCATGTACATCTCCGAGCTGTCACCGCTCGGGCCCGAGATGATCAACGGCGTGCGGGCCTCGTCGATCAGGATGGAGTCCACCTCGTCGACGATCGCGTAGTTGAGCCCCCGCTGTACGCGGTCCTCGGCACGGAAGGCCATGTTGTCGCGCAGGTAGTCGAAGCCGAATTCGTTGTTGGTCCCGTAGGTGATGTCGGCGGCATAGGCCTCGCGGCGCGTTGCGGGCCTGAGCCTTGGGTAGCCCTCTCCTTCCGGGTGGTAGTCGGGGTCGTAGAGGAACGAGGATGCGTCGACACCCAACCCGCCGGAACTGTTGATCACGCCCACCGAAAGCCCAAGCGCATGATAGAGCCGGCCCATCCAGACGGCGTCGCGGCGAGCCAGATAATCGTTGACGGTGATGACGTGGACGCCGTCGCCTGACAGGGCATTCAGGTAGCCGGTCAGCGTCGCGACCAGAGTCTTGCCCTCACCGGTGCGCATCTCCGCAATGCGGCCGTCGTTGAGGACCATCCCGCCGATCAGCTGCATGTCAAAGTGCCGCATCCCAAGCGCCGGCTGACTCATGGCCCGGCAGACGGCGAAGGCTTCGGGCAGGAGGCTCTCCAGGGACGCGCCGTCCTGCAACCGCGACCGAAGCTCGCTGGTCTTGGCCGCCAGTTCCGATTCGGACAGGCGCTCGGTCTGTTCGGTCAGCGCATTGACCATGCGCACGACTTTCATATACCGCTTGATGGCGCGGTCGTTGCGGCTGCCGAACAACTTGCGTACGAAACTGGTGACCATGAGAACCCACGAAATGAATAAGATGAAAGCCGGATAGGATAAACCATCCGGATGCGAAGTTCCCGGAGAGGCGGCGCGGACCCAGGAGCAACCGGGCAGCGTATACTCGAGATCGGGAACAGGAATCGGTACGACACATGCCCAGCGATCGCAGTGAAGCAGGTCGGCGCTCTGCCCCCCGGCTGCTCGCCCGTTACATCGATCCGGCCTGGCGCCAGCGCTCAAAGGGCGATGCCGATCTCAAGCGGGATCTCGAGGGCGTGCTCGGTCAGTACCTCGAGCAGGGTCGCATCGACCTGGCGACGATGGGGGATACGCTGATCATCGCCTGCCGGGACCGCGGCAGCGCGATGGAGCTGCGTTTTCTGGAGCGCGAGATCCGCAAGATTCTGAGCGCGGGCGGACAGACGGAAATAAAGAAGGTCCGGACGATGCTGTCACGCGAACGGCAGGACCCGATCGCCCGCGAATCCACCGCGGTACAGCGCAGCATCCCGGCCGCGGCGAGAAGTTCACTGGAAATGGCGGCAGCCGGTATCGACGACCTGCGCCTGGCCAATGCACTGCGCCGCCTCGCGCAGGCCGGGGCAGGACACTAACCGGTCAGGGTCTGGGTCAGCTGGCCGAAGGAGATCGGTAGTGGCTGCGACTCGTCCTCGAAGGTCACCAGCTCCCAGGCGTCCTGGTCGAGTTTCAGTTGCCGGATCAGCTGGTTGTTCAGCGCATGACCCGACTTGTGCCCGGTAAAAGCGCCGATGAGGCTGTGCCCCAGAAGGTAGAGGTCCCCGACCACATCGAGGATCTTGTGCTTGACCAGCTCGTTTTCGTAACGAAGCCCGTCTTCGTTCAGAATCTTGAAGTCATCCAGCACGATGGCATTGTCCAGGCTGCCGCCCAGTGCCAGATGGTTGGCCCTGAGCGCCTCGATATCGCGCATGAACCCGAAGGTGCGTGCCCGGGCCACCTCCCGCACGAAGGACGTCGAGGAAAAATCCAGTTCCGCGCGCTGGCTGCCGCTGGTGAACATCGGGTGCTCGAAGTCGATGCAGAAGCCCACCTTGAATCCCTCGTAGGGATCAAAGCGTACCCACTTGTCATGATCGTGGATTTCGACGGCGCGCTTGATACGGATGAACTTCTTGGGCGCGTTCTGCTCTTTCAGGCCCGCGGACTGCAGCAGGAACACGAAGGGCCCGGCACTGCCGTCCATGATCGGCACCTCGGGCGCACTGACATCCACGTGCAGGTTGTCGATACCGAGACCCGCCACGGCGGAAAGCAGGTGCTCGACCGTCGATACACGGACGTCGCCCGAAACCAGTGTGGTGGAAAGGCGGGTATCCCCGACGTTTTCCGCCACTGCGGGGATCGAGACGGGCGGTTCGAGATCGGACCGATGGAAGATCACCCCTGTATTGGGGGCAGCGGGGCGCAAGGTCAGCGTGACCTTCTCCCCGGTGTGCAAACCGACACCCGTGGCGCGAATACTGTTTTTGAGCGTTCTCTGCTTGATCAACGCACGATCACTCCAGGGCAGGGGGCCACGGCCCGGGCACGGATCCTGAGATCCGGCCCGGACTTACACACAACAATGACAGCATTATTGCAGGATTCCGCTCACCCTGCATAGACGGACCCTCAGTCGGCCTGCTTGCGCAGGAAGGCCGGAATGTCCAGCACGTCGATGCCGGACTGCCCCGCATAATCCATCGCCAGGTTGCCCTCGCCACGTCGCAGCGCGGTCGGACGATCCAGGCCTCCGAGGTCGGAACCCACCGCGCGGCGCGGTGCAGCGTCGACTACCCGAACGCTGGGGCGCTCCGCCTGTGCGGGCTTGGCCGGGCTGCCCAAACCCGTTGCGACCAGGGTCACCCGCAGTTCGTCCTTCATCTCGGGATCGATCACGGTGCCGACCACCACGGTGGCGTCCTCCGAGGCCAGGGCCTTCACCGCCTCGCCCACTTCCTCGAACTCGCCGATACCGACATCGAGGCCGCCGGTGACGTTGACCAGGATGCCGCGCGCACCGGAGATATCGATGTCCTCGAGCAGCGGGCTGGCGATGGCCGCCTCCGCAGCCTGCCGGGCACGATCCTCGCCCGTGCCGGTCCCGGTGCCCATCATCGCCATGCCCATTTCCCGCATCACATTGCGCACGTCGGCGAAGTCCACGTTGATCAGACCGGGCCGGGTAATCAGCTCGGCAATGCCCTGCACGGCTCCGAACAGGACATCGTTGGCCGCCTTGAACGCGTCGAGGAGGCTGGTGTTCTTGCCCAGCACGGTCAGCAGCTTCTCGTTCGGAATGGTGATCAGCGAATCGACCTGCTCGGTCAGCGCCTTGATGCCGGCCATCGCGACCTGCATGCGCTTCTTGCCCTCGAACGGGAAGGGCTTGGTGACGACCGCCACGGTGAGGATGCCCATCTCCTTGGCGATCTGGGCAACCACGGGTGCGGCGCCAGTACCGGTGCCGCCGCCCATGCCGGCGGTGATGAAGACCATGTCGGCACCCTGCAACAGTTCCTGGATGCGTTCGCGATCCTCCAGCGCGGCCTCGCGGCCTACCGCAGGGTCCGCGCCGGCGCCCAGTCCCTTGGTGATGTCCCCGCCGAGTTGCAGCAGGGTCTTGGCGCCAAGACTCTTCAGGGCCTGCGCGTCGGTGTTGGCGCAGATGAAGTCCACGCCTTCGAGCTGCGAGTAGACCATGTGCTGCACCGCGTTGCCGCCTCCGCCACCGACACCGATAACCTTGATCGTGGCGCTCTGGGTGAAGGTATCCATCAGTTCGAATGTCATGGTTGTGTCCTCTTGTTGCAGGTTGATGTCAAGTTACAAAACCCCTGTCGGCGAGCGGGCCGGCAGGGTCTGCCCGTCGGGATCAGAAATGCCCCGAAAACCAGTTCTTCATGCGCATCCAGACGCCCTGGAAGCCGGTGTCGACCGGACGCGCCTCGTGTTCGGCCCGCGCCTGCTGCGCGTACAGCAGCAGGCCCACGCCGGTGGAATGAATCGGATTGCGGACCACGTCGATCAGTCCGCTGACGCTATGCGGCATACCCAGACGCACGGGCATGTGGAAGACCTCCTCGGCCAGATCGACCACACCCTCCATGCGTGCGGAACCACCGGTCAGGACCACGCCCGCGGCGATCAGCTCCTCCGAGCCCGAGCGGCGGAGCTCGGCCTGCACCAGCTGCAGCAGCTCCTCGTAACGAGGCTCGACCACGGATGCCAGGGTTTGCCGCGAGAGACGGCGCGCGGGCCGGTCGCCGACACCCGGGACCTCGATCGTCTCCCCGGGATCGGCGAGCTGACGCAGCGCGCAGGCATACTTGACCTTGATCTCCTCGGCGTACTGCGTTGGCGTGCGCAGGGCGACCGCGATGTCGTTGGTGACCTGGTCTCCCGCGATCGGAATCACCGCGGTGTGCGCAATCGCCCCGTTGGCGAATACCGCGATGTCCGTGGTGCCGCCGCCGATGTCCACCAGGCAGATGCCCAGGTCCTTCTCGTCCTCGGTGAGGACTGCATAACTGGAGGCCAGCTGTTCGAGGATGATGTCGTCCACCCGCAGGCCGCAACGCTCCACGCATTTGACGATGTTCTGCGCAGCCGAGACCGCGCCGGTGACCAGATGCACCCGCGCCTCGAGGCGCACCCCCGACATCCCGATCGGATCGCGTATCCCCTCCTGCCCGTCGATGATGTATTCCTGCGGCAGCACGTGGAGGATGCGCTGATCGGCGGGAATCGCGATCGCGCGGGCGGCATCGATCACGCGCTCGACATCACCCAGGCTGGCCTCCTGCATCCGGATCGCCACCACGCCGGTGGAGTTGTAGCTCTTGATGTGACTGCCGGCGATGCCGGTATACACCGAGTGGATCTCGCAGCCGGCCATCAATTCCGCTTCTTCCACGGCGCGCTGGATCGATTGCACCGTGGATTCGATGTTGACGACGACCCCCTTCTTCAAGCCGTGCGATGGCGAGGAGCCGATGCCGATGATCTCGATGACGCCGTCGTCATTGACTTCACCGACGACGGCCTCGATCTTCGAGGTCCCGATGTCGAGTCCGACTATCAGGCCCTGTTCCGCCTTCTTCGCCATCACGTTGCGTCCTGTCTTGCGTCTCATCGAATCGTTCCTTCCGTTTCTCCCGGAGCGGCCGCCGTCTGCCAGACGACGGCGGCACCCCGTGGGTAGCGCAGGTCCACGCGCGCCAGCGGCGCGGCGTCGTGCTCGCGCAATACCGGCATCAGGGGTACCAGTTGATCCAGGCGGTCGAGATCACCGTCGCGCCCCATCAGGATCTGCCCGCCGTCGTCGAGTTGAATGGTCCAGGCCTGCCGGGGGTTCTCACTCACCCCGGACACGGCGAGTCCGACATCGGCGAGGCGCGCGGAAACCTCCAGATAGCGGTGCATCAACTGGACCTGGCGTCCCGCTCCCCCTTCCAGCGCGGGAAGAAAGTCCCAGGCTGCAAGATCCACCGGCCCGAAGATCTCGCCATGACGGTCCACCAGGCGCTCACCGCCCCAGCGGGCCACCGGCAACGGCTCCGTGATCTTGACCTCCAATGTGTCCGGCCAGCGCTTGCGCAGCCGTGCGGATTCCACCCAGGGCAGCGCGACCAGGTCCCGGTGCACTTCGTCCAGGTCCAGCACAAAGAAGCCCCGGCGATGACCCGCAAGGACGGCCTCGACCTCGTCCGCCGGCAGGTGCCGCAGGTCTCCCATCAACTGCACGCGTTCGAGCCGCAGCAGACTGTCCAGATCCATACGGGCCAGCAGACCCGCAGTCAGGACCAGCACCGCGGCCAGGGCCATCCCGGCCGCCAGGCGCAGCCCCACCCCGAGTGCCGGGCGGGCCCGGAGCAGCAGGGGTTGCGGCTTCTGCCGACGGCGGTTACGCATCAGGCTCGTCCTCGGTATGGAAGCTGGTGTCCAGGATGCGCAGGCAGAGCTCGTCGAAACCGATCCCGGCCTGTGCGGCTGCCTTGGGTACCAGGCTGTGGCCGGTCATGCCCGGCACGGTGTTCACCTCGATCAGGTAATTCTCCCCATGCGCGTCCTGCAGCAGGTCGACCCGGCCCCAGCCGTATCCGTCGATGGCCGCGAAGGCGCTCAGCGCCAGCGTCTGCAACTCGATCAGAGCGCTGGACTCCAGCGGAGGGGGGCAGAGATAGCGCGTGGTATCGGCCTCGTATTTCGCGTGGTAGTCGTAGAACCGCCCCGGCGTTTCGATCTGGATAACGGGGAGCGGCTCGTTGCCCAGGATGGCCACGGTGAATTCCCTGCCGACGATCCATTGCTCGGCGAAGACCGCGCCAGGATGCCGGCCGGCCTCGCCGTAGGCGGCGATCAGTTCATCGGCCCTTTCCACGCGGGTCAACCCGAGGCTCGAGCCTCCGCGCGAGGGCTTCACGATCAGCGGCAGGCCCAGTGCATCGGCCACCGCCTCGGGATCGAAGTCCGGCGAAAGCAGCCGGTAGGGCGCGCTGGGCAGGCTTGTCCCCGACCAGAGACGCTTGCAGGCCAGCTTGTCCATGCCCAGTGCCGACCCCAGCACCCCGGAACCCGTGTAGGGAACACCGGCGAGATCAAGGCAACCCTGGATCGTGCCGTCCTCGCCTCCGGTGCCGTGCAGCGCGATGAACGCGCGATCGAAACCCAGCAGATCGAGACCGCGGGCCCGCTCGACCGTCAGGTCGATCGGAACCGCATCGACCCCGCTGCGCAACAGTGCCTGCAGCACCGCGTCGCCGCTGGCCAGCGAAATCTCCCGCTCGTCCGACCAGCCTCCCATCAGAACGGCCACGCGACCGTAGCGACGGACCCTTTCCGATGCTCGCATCATGGATGCTCCTCCGTGCGACCGATGACCCGAACCTCGGGCAACAGTCGGATGTTGAATCGGGCCTCGACCCGCGCCTGCACCTCTTGGATCAGCCATTCGATATCGGCCGCGGTGGCGCTGCCGTCGTGGGTGATGAAATTCGCGTGCTTGCGCGAGACCTCGGCGGCGCCGCGCTGCAGGCCCTTCAGGCCGGCCTGCTCGATCAGCGCGGCGGCATGACCGCCCTCGGGATTGCGAAAGACCGAGCCGCAGGACGGCAGGCCCAGCGGCTGCTTCTCGGCGCGTTCGCGCAGAAGCGCCTGGATACGCTCCTTCGCGGCGGTCGGATCGCCCGGCTGCAACCGCAGCACCGCCCGCAGAAAGAATTCGCTCTCGCTGCCACGCACGCTGCGATAGGCGATCTGGTAATCGGTGGGCGTGCGCACATGGCGCAAACCCCTGCAATCCACGGTCTCGGCCCATTCCACCAGGGGCCAGATCTCGCCGCCCCAGGCCCCGGCGTTCATCGCCAGGGCGCCGCCCACGGTCCCCGGGATGCCGGCCAGGAACTCCGCTCCGGTCAATCCCTCGCTTGCGCAGAAACGGGCCGCCTGGGGGCAGGCCAGACCCGCCCCCAACTCCACGCGTTCCGGGTCCAGCCGCAGGCGCTGGTTCAGCGTCCCGGCAAGGTGGATCACCACGCCCTCGATGCCCCCGTCCCGGATCAGCACGTTGCTGCCCAGCCCCAGCAGGATCCGCGGCATGGACTCGGGGATCGAGGCGAGGAAATGCGCGAGGTCATCCGCATCCTCGGGCTCGAACAACCAGTCGGCAGGTCCACCGGCGCGCCAGGAGGTCATGGGCGCCAGCGGCGCATTGCGCTCGAGCCGCCCACGCACGCGGAGATTCGCGAGATGCGTCAGCATGCGGCCTCCCCACGCAGCACCAGCGGCAGGCGCACCGCGAGCTGGCCGATGTCGCCGGCACCTTGGGTGATCACCACGTCGTCGGGGGACAACAGGCCCTTGAGCACCCCCGGCACGTCGCCGACCGACTCCACGAACACCGGCTCGACCCTGCCCCGAAGGCGAATGGCACGCGCCAGGCTGCGCCCGTCGGCGCTGGGGATCGGCGTCTCACCGGCACGGTAGATGTCGAGCAGCACCAGGCCGTCCGGACTGGAAAGGACCTCGGCGAAGTCCTCGAAGAGATCGCGGGTCCGGGTGAACCGATGGGGCTGAAAGACCAGCAGAATCCGACGCCCTGGCCAGGCGGCGCGTGCGGCCTCCAGCGTCGCCGCAATCTCCCGCGGGTGGTGACCGTAGTCGTCGACCAGCGTCACCGTGCCGCCCGGGATTGGGCACTCCTGTACCTGGAACCGGCGGCCGATGCCCTGGAACCCCTCCAGCGAGCGCTGCAGGACCTCCGGGACCACCTCCAGTTCATGCGCGACTGCGGCCGCGGCGAGCGCGTTCAGCACGTTGTGCCGACCGGGCAGGTTCAGCGTGACCGGGAACGGCGCGAGGTCCGGCAGCTGCAGGTCGAAATGGGTCCGGATGCCGACCTGGCGCAGATTCATCGCGCGCACGTCAGCCGGGCGTTCAATCCCGTAGGTCAGTCGCGGCCGCTCCAGTCGATCCAGCAACGAGCGTACCTCGGGGTCGTCGGCGCAGAGGACCGCAAGCCCGTAGAACGGCAGGTGATGCAGGAATTCCAGGAAGGTGGCGCGCAGACGCCCGAAATCGCCCTGGTAGGTGGCAAGGTGGTCGGCATCGATGTTGGTGACCACGCTGATCATCGGTTGCAGGTGTAGGAAAGACGCATCGCTCTCGTCGGCCTCGGCGACCAGGTAATCGCCCTCGCCGAGACTGGAGTGGCTGGCACTGCTGTTGAGTCGCCCGCCGATCACGAAGGTGGGGTCGAGTCCCGCCTCGGCCAGGATGCTCGCGATCAGGCTGGTGGTGGTGGTCTTGCCATGGGTGCCCGCGACAGCGATACCGAAGCGGAACCGCATGAGTTCCGCCAGCATCTCGGCGCGGCGCACGACCGGGATGCCCCGCTCCCGCGCCGCGCGCACCTCCGGGTTGCCCGGGTCGATCGCGGTGGATACGACGACCACGTCGGCCTCGGTCACGTTGCCCGCCGCGTGCGCCCGGGTGATCAGGATGCCCAGCCGGGCCAGACGGCGGGTCATGGCCGAGTCCTGCAGGTCCGAGCCCGAGACGTGATACCCGAGCTGGTGCAGCACCTCGGCAATGCCGCCCATCCCGGAACCGCCGATGCCGACACAGTGAATCCTGCGGATCCTGCGCATGGCCTGCCGGGATGATTTCGGGGTGTACATCAGGCAGCCCTCCGCCGGTTTG
>SKJG01000123.1 GCA_007116035.1 Thioalkalivibrio sp. | reverse complement strand
CAACGTGAAGATGACGGTGTCGCTGATCAGTCCGATTGCGATGGAGGACGGCCTGCGCTTTGCGATTCGCGAAGGTGGCCGCACCGTCGGCGCCGGCGTCGTCTCCAAGATCATCGAGTGAGTAAAATGGCAAATCAGCGTATCAGAATTCGTCTCAAGGCCTTCGATCATCGTCTGATCGATCGTTCCGCCGCGGAAATCGTGGAAACGGCAAAGCGCACCGGTGCCCGGGTCAAGGGCCCGATCCCGCTGCCGACCAAGCGTGAACTCTACACCGTCCTGATCTCGCCGCACGTGAACAAGGATGCGCGCGACCAGTACGAACTGCGGACCCACAAGCGTCTGATGGACATCCTTGATCCGACCGACAAGACCGTGGATGCGCTGATGAAGCTGGATCTGGCCGCGGGCGTAAATGTGCAGATCAGACTTAACTAGTCTAAGGATTTCTGTCATAATGCGTGGCTTTCCGTGGCCCGGCGGGATTTGGTATCGCCGGGCCACGGCTTTAGAGCGCCCTCGGGGCGCAAGTAGATTACGAAGGGGTTAGCAATGTCTCTTGGACTCATCGGTCGCAAGCTCGGTATGACGCGGGTCTTTACCGAGGATGGCGCCTCCCTGCCGGTCACGGTGGTGCAGGTCGGCCACAATCGCGTGGTGCAGGTGAAGCGTGTGGACAGCGATGGCTACGACGCCGTGCAGGTGACCGCCGGCGCGCGCAAGCCGTCCCGGGTCAGCAAGCCGCAGGCGGGCCACTATGCCAAGGCATCGGTGCAGCCCGGACGCGGCCTCTGGGAATTCCGCGTGGCACCGGAGCAGCTCGACGGCTTCGCCGTTGGCGACGAGATCGGTGTGGCCCTGTTCAACGAGGGGCAGGTCGTCGATGTGACGGCCGAGAGCAAGGGGAAGGGTTTTCAGGGCGTGATCAAGCGCCACAACTTCCACATGCAGGATGCGACCCACGGCAACTCACGTTCCCACCGCGCGCCAGGTTCGATCGGTCAGAACCAGACCCCGGGTCGCGTGTTCAAGGGCAAGAAGATGGCGGGGCAGATGGGCGCCGTCAGAAAGACAGTGCAGAATCTGAAGGTCGTGCGGGTCGATAACGACCGCGGGCTGCTGCTGATCCACGGTGCGGTGCCGGGTGCCCCGAGTGCCGATGTGATCATCCGGCCCGCCGTGAAGGCCAGGGGATAAGAAGCGATGCAAGTGAATACCACAGATACGGCAGCAGCGGTCGACCTGTCCGCGGCGTGCTTCGAGCGCGACTTCAACGAGGCGCTGGTCCACCAGAGCGTGGTCGCCCACCTGGCCGGCGCACGCGCCGGAACGCGGGCCCAGAAGGGGCGTTCCGAGGTGAGCGGCGGCGGGATCAAACCGTTTCGCCAGAAGGGTACGGGTCGCGCCAGGGCCGGCACCATCCGCAGCCCGTTGTGGCGCGGGGGCGGCAAGGTGTTCGCGGCCAGCACCCGCGACTTCAGCCAGAAGATGAATCGGAAGATGTACCGTGCGGCAATGGCCTCGATCCTGTCGGAATTGCTGCGCCAGGATCGCCTCCGCTTCGTCGAGACCTTCGCCGTGGAATCCGGCAAGACCCGCGACGCGGTCGCCGCCCTGCGGCAACTCGGCATGGAATCGGGGCTGATCGTCGTTGGCGATGCCGATGCCAATACCTGGCGGGCGCTGCGTAACGTCCCGCATATCCATATCGTCACGGCGGCGGAGATCAACCCGGTCGTACTCGTGGCGGCCGAGACCGTGGTCATGACCACGGACGCGGTGAAGCGTGTAGAGGAGTGGTTGGCATGATGAACCAGCGTTTGCTGCAGGTGATCCTGGGTCCTGTGGTGTCGGAGAAGTCCACCGCCGCGGGTGAGTTTGGCACGCATGTCTTCAAGGTGACGCGCGACGCCTCCAAGACCGAGATCAAGCAGGCGGTCGAAAAGATCTTCGAGGTGAAGGTCGAATCGGTCCGGACCCTTGTGCAGGACGGCAAGATGAAGCGTTTCGGCGGCCGCATGGGTCGGCGGAATCATTGGAAAAAAGCCTACGTCTCCCTCGCACCGGGCGAGAAGATCGAGTTGGGCGACGGAGATCAGGTGTAAGTCATGGCGATCATCAAGACGAACCCCACCTCGGCCGGACGCCGCCACGCAGTCAAGATCCGGAACCCGGACCTGCACGCGGGCGCTCCTTATGGTCCGTTGCTGGAGAAGAAGGCGAAGAGCGGTGGCCGCAACAATCAGGGGCGGATCACCACCCGGCACATCGGTGGAGGCCACAAGCAGCATTACCGCATGGTCGATTTCAAGCGCAACAAGGACAACGTTCCGGCGGTGGTCGAACGCCTCGAGTACGATCCCAACCGTAGCGCCCACCTGGCGCTGCTGAAGTACGCCGACGGCGAGCGCCGCTACATCATCGCCCCAAAGGGGCTGAAGATGGGTGACCCGGTCATCAGTGGCAGCCAGGCCCCGGTCCGCACCGGTAACGCGATGGAGTTGCGTTCGATTCCGGTCGGTACCGTCGTGCACTGCATCGAGATGAAGCCAGGCAAGGGTGCGCAACTGGCGCGCTCGGCCGGGACCTCGGTTCAGGTGGTGGCCCGCGAAGGTCGACACGCGACGCTGCGACTGCGCTCCGGCGAGATGCGTCGGGTGTCGTCCGAGTGTCGGGCGGTGGTCGGCGAGGTCGGAAACTCGGAGCACAGCCTGCGCAAGTTCGGCAAGGCCGGCGCCAAGCGCTGGATCGGGGTCCGTCCGACGGTGCGCGGCACCGCGATGAACCCGGTCGACCATCCGCACGGTGGTGGCGAAGGCCGCAACTTCGGGCGTCACCCGGTGACTCCGTGGGGCGTTCCGACCAAGGGTTACAAGACCCGAAACAACAAGCGTACCGACGGCATGATCGTGCGTCGGCGGAAGAAGTAACGGAGTTCGAGCATGCCGCGTTCATTGAAGAAGGGCCCATTCGTCGATCATCACCTGTTGAAGAAGGTTGATGTTGCCGTGGAAAAGAACGACCGCCGCCCGATCAAGACCTGGTCGCGCCGGTCCATGATCATCCCGCAGATGGTCGGGTTGACGATGGCGGTTCACAACGGGCGCCAGCACGTCCCCGTTCTGGTGACTGAAAACATGGTCGGCCACAAGCTCGGCGAATTTGCCGCCACACGGACCTTCCGGGGTCACGTGGCCAACAAGAAGTCGCGTTAAGGAAAGCTGATGAAAACGGAAGAAACGATCGCGAAGCTGCGTTTTGCCCGGATCTCGCCCCAGAAGGCGCGTCTGGTGGCGGACCAGGTCCGCGGCAAAAAGGTGGAGCAGGCCCTGAACGAACTCGCATTCAGCCCGAAGAAGGCGGCTGCGATGTTGAAGAAGGTGCTGGAGTCCGCGATTGCCAATGCCGAGAACAACGACGGGGCCGACGTCGACGAGCTGCGGGTCAGCCGCGTGCAGGTCGACCAGGGTCCGACGCTCAAGCGGATGCACGCACGGGCCAAGGGCCGGGGCAACCGCATCTTGAAGCGAACAAGCCATATCTTGATTGGTGTCAGTGAAATGGGGGCGAAATAGCCATGGGTCAGAAGGTACATCCGACAGGCATCCGCCTTGGCATTTCCCGTCCCTGGTCCGCCGTTTGGTACGAGGACGGCGACGCCTTCGGGCGCACGCTGAACAATGACCTGGAGTTGCGCTCCTTCCTGCGCAAGCGGCTGGCGCACGCGTCGGTCAGCCGGATCCAGATCGAGCGTCCCTCGCGGGCTGCGCACATCACCATTCATACGGCTCGCCCGGGGATCGTGATCGGCAAGAAGGGAGAGGATATCGAGGCCCTGCGCCGCGAGGTCGCGAAGCAGGGCGGACTCGAGGTCAACAACGTCAAGATCAACATCGAGGAGATCCGCAAGCCCGAGATCGACGCCCAATTGGTGGCGGAGGGCATTGCGCAGCAGCTGGAACGCCGTATCATGTTCCGCCGCGCGATGAAGCGGGCGGTGGGCAACGCGATGCGACTCGGCGCACAGGGAGTAAAGGTGCACGTCGCCGGCCGTCTGAACGGCGCGGAGATTGCGCGTTCCGAGTGGTACCGCGAAGGTCGCGTGCCGCTCCATACCCTGCGCGCGGATATCGACTACGGCTTTGCCGAGGCCAAGACGACCTACGGCGTGATCGGTATCAAGGTCTGGATCTTCAAGGGCGAGGTCTTCGGCCTGGACGGGTCCTCCTCCGAGGCCAAGCCCGCCAGCGCCAACTAGGCCCGCGCCAACAGGAATTTGACATGCTGCAGCCAAAAAGAACCAAGTTTCGAAAGCAGTTCAAGGGCAAGAACCGCGGCCTGGCCACGGTCGGCGCCAAGGTAAGCTTCGGGGAATATGGCCTCCAGGCCGTCGACCGGGGGCGCATCACCGCGCGCCAGATCGAGGCCGCACGGCGTGCGATGGTCCGCCACATCAAGCGTGGGGGCAAGATCTGGATTCGGGTGTTCCCGGACGTGCCGGTGTCCAAGAAGCCTCTCGAGGTCCGCATGGGCAAAGGCAAGGGCAACGTCGAGTACTGGGTGTGCAAGATCCAGCCCGGTCGTGTCCTGTACGAGATGGAAGGCGTTAGCGAGGAGCTTGCGCGGGAGGCCTTTCGTCTGGCCGCTGCCAAGCTACCGATCAAGACCACGTTTGCCCGTAGGCAGGTGATGTAATGAAATTCGCCGAGCTGCAGAAGAAAACCGACGCGGAACTGGCCACCGAGATGGACGGCCTGTATCAGGAACAGTTTGCCCTGCGCATGCAGAAAGCCGTGGGCCAACTGGCCCGTCCCGACCGTGTAAAGAAGGTCCGGCGTGAGATCGCGCAGATCAAGACGCTCATCAACGAACGCAAGTTGGCAGGGTAAGAACATGAACGACGAAGTGGCGAAGACTCAACGGTCGATCATCGGGCGTGTGGTGAGTGACAAGACCAACAAGACCCGCACGGTGCTGGTGGAGCGCAAGGTGCGTCACCCGCTGTACGGCAAGTTCATCCGTCGCAGCACCCGTCTGTACGTCCACGACGAGGGCAACGAGTCCCATGTCGGTGACACCGTTCGTGTGCAGGAGTGCCGGCCGTTGTCCAAGCTCAAGCGCTTCGCCCTGGTCGAAGTGGTCAGCCGCGCCACGGCCTGACCCCGTGCCTCATTCGTTGGAGAGTAAGTCATGATTCAAATGCAGACCGTTCTCGAGGCCGCCGATAACAGCGGCGCCCGCCGGGTGCAGTGCATCAAGGTGCTGGGTGGTTCGCATCGCCGGTATGCGCGAGTGGGTGACGTGATCAAGGTCAGCGTCAAGGACGCGATCCCGCGCGGCAAGGTCAAGAAGGGCGACGTGTACAACGCGGTGGTCGTGCGTACCGCGGCCGGCGTGCGCCGTCCCGACGGTTCGGTGATCCGCTTCGATCGCAACGCGGCGGTGCTGCTGAACAACCAGTTGCAGCCGATCGGCACCCGTATTTTTGGGCCAGTGACCCGTGAACTGCGCGGCGAGAAGTTCATGAAGATCATTTCGCTCGCACCCGAAGTCTTGTGAGGCAGGCAATGAAGAAGATCCGCAAGGGCGATGACGTCGTGGTCATCACGGGCAAGGACAAGGGGCGCCGAGGCACCGTTCTGCGCACGTTCACGGACAAGCGTGTCCTCGTCCAGAACATCAATATGGTGAAGAAGCATCAAAAGCCGAATCCGAACATGGGTCGGACCGGTGGCATCATTGAAAAAGAGATGCCGATCGATGTTTCCAACGTCATGTTATTCAACCCGGCCTCCGCCAAGGGCGACCGGGTTTCCTTCAAGACCCTCGAAGACGGTCGCAAGGTTCGGGTCTTTCGCTCGAACGGCGAAGTCGTCGACGCATAAGGGCGGGAAAGAGAGCCATGGAACGTTTGAGAGCGCAGTACCTGGAGTCGGTGGTCCCGGCCCTCAGGGAAAAATTTCAGTACAGCAACGTGATGGAGGTCCCGCGAATCACCAAGGTGACCCTCAACATGGGGCTTGGAGACGCCGTTGCCGACAAGAAGGTGATCGAGCATGCCCTGTCGGATATGACCGCGATCGCCGGCCAGAAGCCGGTGGTCACCAAGGCCCGCAAGTCCATCGCGGGCTTCAAGATCCGTGACGATTATCCGATCGGTTGCAAGGTGACGCTGCGTCGCGTGCGGATGTACGAGTTTCTGGACCGCTTGATCAACGTGGCGATACCCCGTATTCGGGATTTCCGCGGGTTCAGCGCGAAGTCCTTCGACGGTCGTGGCAATTACAGCCTGGGCGTGAAGGAGCAGATCATCTTTCCGGAGATCGACTACGACCGCATCGACAAGCTGCGCGGGATGGATATCACCATCACCACCAACGCGAAAAGTGACGAGGAGGCCAAGGCGCTGCTTGAAGCGTTCCGCTTCCCATTCAGGCAGTAACCCGAGGTTCCCAAGAGATGGCAAAGACTTCAATGATGATGCGCGAGCTCAAGCGCGCGAAGCTGGTGGAAAAGTACGCCGCGCGCAGGGTCGAGCTGAAGGCGAAGATCCTGGACGACTCCCTGCCCGGTGAGGAGCGCATGGCGGCGATGCAGGCACTGCAGAAGCTGCCGCGTGACTCCAGCCCGGTGCGAAAGCGCAACCGCTGCGGCATTACCGGGCGGCCGAAGGGCTACTATCGTCGATTCGGCCTCGGCCGCAACAAGCTGCGCGAGTTCGCGATGCGCGGCGAGATCCCCGGCCTGCGCAAGGCAAGTTGGTAAGGAGACAGGAACCATGATGACCGATCCGATTGCCGACCTGCTGACCCGCGTGCGTAATGCCCAGCGTGCCCAGAAGAAGACCGTCGCCATGCCCTACAGCCGTACCAAGGAGGCGCTCCTCAAGGTGTTCGCCGACGAGGGCTACGTCGGCGATGTCGCGGTCGAGGGCGAGGGTGCAGCCAGAATGCTGCGCGTGACCCTGAAGTACTTCCAGGGGCGTGGCGTCATCGAGAACATCGAACGTATCAGCCGCCCGGGCCTGCGAATCTATCGCGGCAAGGACGAACTGCCGAAAATCAATGCAGGCCTTGGCGTTGCGGTCATCTCCACCCCCAAGGGGATGATGAGCGACCGCGCCGCTCGTGCCCTCGGGCAGGGCGGCGAAGTGCTCTGCAAGATCTACTGAGGAAACAGTCATGTCTCGGGTAGCAAAAAGACCGCTCGACCTGCCCACGGGGGTCACCCTGCAGGTCAACGAGCAGGAAATCACGGTGAAAGGCCCGAAGGGGGAGATCACCATGCGTTGTCCGGAGGCCGTCGAGGTCTCGGTGGATGGCAATGTCGCTTCCGTCGCGCCGTCGGCCAATGCCGAGAACAGCGCGCTGGCCGGGACCATCCGCTCGGTGCTCGGCAACCACGTGCATGGTGTGAGCCAGGGCTTTGAACGCGGCCTGGAGCTGGTCGGGGTGGGTTACCGCGCCCAGGCTCAGGGCAAGGTGCTGAACCTGTCGCTGGGCTTCTCGCATCCGATCGCCTTCGCGGTGCCGGAGGGCATCACGATCGAGACGCCGACGCAGACCGAGGTCGTGGTCCGTGGCCACGACTGTCAGCAGGTTGGTCAGGTCGCCGCCAATATTCGCAGCTTCCGCCCGCCGGAGCCGTACAAGGGCAAAGGCGTGAAGTACAAGGGCGAACGCATTCTTCGTAAAGAAGCCAAAAAGAAGTAGGGTAGATCCGTGGATAAGAAAGAGTCGAGACTCAGAAGGGCGCGCCGCGCGCGTTTCAAGATTCGGGAACTGGCTGTGCATCGACTGTGCATCCACCGTACCCCGAAGCATATGTACGCACAGGTCATTGGCCCCGGCGGTGACGCCGTGCTGGCTGCCGCATCCACGGTCGAGTCGGCCGTTCGCGCCGATCTCAAGTACACGGGGAACGCGGAAGCGGCCGCACAGGTGGGCAAGCTGATCGCCGAACGGGCCCGTGCAGCCGGCATCGAAAAGGTCGCGTTTGACCGTTCCGGGTTCCGCTATCACGGGCGTGTCCAGGCGCTAGCCGACGCCGCCCGTGAGGGTGGCCTGCAGTTCTGATCAGACTCGATACCAACGGAGACAGCAATGGCACGTCATGAACAAAGTGAAGCCACGGATGGCATGCAGGAAAAACTGATCAGCGTCAATCGGGTGGCCAAGGTGGTCAAGGGTGGACGGCAGTTCCGCTTCGCCGCACTGACGGTCGTCGGTGACGGTGATGGCAGGGTCGGTTATGGCTATGGCAAGGCGCGCGAGGTCCCGTTGGCGATCCAGAAAGCGATGCAGCAGGCCCGCCAGAACCTGACGACCGTCAGCCTCGATCAGGGAACCCTGCACTACGCGATCAAGGGCTACCACGGTGCGGCGTCGGTCTATATGCAGCCCGCCTCCGAAGGAACCGGGGTCATCGCGGGTGGCGCCATGCGTGCCGTACTCGAGGTGGCCGGTGTCCGCAACGTGCTCGCCAAGTGCGTGGGCTCGCGAAACCCGATCAACGTGGTACAGGCCACGATCAATGGGCTGGTGGCGGTGAACAACCCGGAACTGGTGGCCGCCAAGCGTGGCAAGACGCTCGAAGAGATCAAGAGTTGAATATGAACAAGCTCAAGCTCACTCTGGTCCGCTCCACGGCGGGCCGACTGGCGAACCACAAGGCCTGCGTACGCGGGCTGGGTCTGCGCCGGACGCAAAGCACCGCGGTGGTCGACGCCACCCCGGAGAATCTGGGCATGGTGCGCAAGGTCGCCTACCTGCTCAAGGTCGAGGAGGCCTGATCATGCGAATGAACGAATTGCTGCCGAACCCCGGTTCGCGCCCAGCGGCGAAGCGCCTGGGCCGGGGGATCGGCTCGGGCCTCGGTAAGACCGGTGGTCGGGGGCACAAGGGACAGAAGTCCCGGTCCGGGGGCTATCACAAGGTCGGGTTCGAGGGCGGTCAGATGCCCTTGCAGCGTCGCCTGCCCAAGGTCGGCTTCCGGTCCCGTGCCAAGCATGCGACCGCTGAGATCCGGCTGCACGAACTCGCGCTGGTCGAGGGTGACGTCACCCTCGAGTCGCTGAAGGGCGCCGGCCTGATCCCGGGCAATGCCGAGCGTGTGAAGATCTTTCTCTCGGGCAAGCTCGAGAAGTCCTGCGTCCTCCGCGGCGTCGGGGTCACCGCTGGGGCACGCGCGGCCATCGAGGCCGCCGGCGGGCGTGTAGAGGAGTAGAAATGGCACGTGGAGCAGCAGCACGAGGCGCTGGACTGAGCGGGTTCTCTGAACTCCGTCATCGCCTGCTGTTTGTGTTGGGCGCCCTGGTCGTCTACCGCATCGGCACGTTCATTCCTGTTCCCGGAATCAACCCCGTCGCTGTTGCGAGCTTTTTCGACCAGCACAGCGGCACCATCCTCGACATGTTCAACATGTTCTCGGGGGGGGCGCTGGAGCGGCTTTCGATCTTTGCCCTCGGGGTCATGCCTTACATCTCCTCGGCGATCATCATGCAGTTGCTAGCGGCGACCGTTCCCCACCTGCAGCAACTGAAAAAGGAAGGCGAGTCCGGTCGGCGCAAGATCACGCAGTACACGCGCTATGGCACGGTTTTCCTGGCGCTGTTCCAGAGTATCGGGATCTCGGTCGCACTGAGTGGCCAGACCATCCAGGGCATGCCGATGGCGTTGACGCCTGCGCACATCTTCATTCCCACGGTGGTGGTGTCCCTGGTCACCGGGACGATGTTCTTGGTGTGGCTGGGCGAGCAGATCACCGAGCGCGGAATCGGCAACGGAATCTCGATCATCATCTTCGCTGGGATCGTGGCCGGATTGCCGGCGGCGATCGGTGGCACGCTGGAGCTCGCGCGCACCGGTGAACTCGCAGCAGCCTTCGTGGTGATTCTACTGGTGCTGGCTCTGGCCGTGACGGCCTTCGTGGTCTTCGTCGAGCGTGGGCAACGACGCATCACGATCAACTACGCGAAGCGCCAGGTCGGTCGCAAGGTGATCGGTGGCCAGTCCAGCCACCTGCCGTTGAAGCTCAATATGGCTGGGGTTATCCCTCCGATCTTTGCATCGAGTATCATCCTGTTCCCGGCGACGCTGGGGCAGTGGTTCGGGCAGGCCGAGGGGATGGGCTGGCTCCGGGAGATTTCCACGACGCTCGCGCCGGGTCAGCCGCTGTACGTGACCTTCTACGCCGCGGCCATCATCTTCTTCTGTTTCTTCTACACCGCGCTGGTGTTCAATTCGCGCGAGACGGCGGAGAACCTCAAGAAGCAGGGCGCATTCGTGCCGGGTATCCGGCCTGGCGTGCAGACAGAGCGTTTCATCGACGGTGTGATGACGCGCCTCACCGCGGTGGGCGCGGTCTACATCACCGCCGTCTGTCTGCTGCCGGAGTTCCTGATCCTGTACTGGAATGTGCCGTTCTATTTCGGCGGGACTTCGCTGCTGATCATCGTCATCGTGACCATGGACTTCATGGCGCAGCTACAGGCGCATTTGATGTCCCACCAGTACGAAGGTCTGATGCGCAAGGCGAATCTCAAGGGTTTCGGCGGCAGCAACATCCGCTAGGTTTTCGGAGAACGAGGAAATGAAGGTAAGAGCATCAGTGAAGCCGATCTGCCGCAACTGCAAGCTGATCCGGCGTCATGGCGTGGTTCGCGTGATCTGTAGCGATCCCCGCCACAAGCAGCGTCAGGGCTGAGCAGGTACTTGAGTACATGGTTGTCTTTGGCTACAATAATCGGCTTTGCCGAATTTGATGGAGAGGTTGGATGGCTCGCGTCGCTGGTATCAATATTCCAGACCAGAAGCACACCGTAATCGCCCTTACGGCGATCTACGGCATCGGTAGGACCCGCGCCCGGCAGATCTGCAATGCCGCGGGTGTTCGCGAGGACATCAAGGTACGCGACCTGACCGATGCCGAAGTCGAGAGTCTGCGTGCGGAGGTTGGCCGGGTTCCTGTCGAGGGCGACCTGCGGCGAGAGGTCAGCATGAACATCAAGCGGCTGATGGACCTGGGTTGCTACCGGGGCCTGCGGCATCGCCGCGGTCTGCCGCTGCGCGGCCAGCGTACCCGTACCAACGCGCGTACCCGAAAGGGACCCCGTCGCCCGATTCGCAAGTAATCTTTCTGGGATCTAGTCAATGGCACAACCGCAATCCAAGACCAAGAAAAAGGTCCGCAAGAACGTGGCCGAAGGGGTGGCGCACATCTTTGCCTCCTTCAACAACACGATCATCACCATCACCGACCGCCAGGGCAACACGCTGAGCTGGGCGACCTCCGGGGGCTCCGGTTTTCGGGGCTCGCGCAAGTCCACCCCGTTCGCGGCCCAGGTTGCCGCCGAGAAGGCGGGATCCGCCGCCCAGGAGCACGGGGTGAAGAACCTCGAGGTCCTGGTGAAGGGCCCTGGTCCCGGGCGCGAGTCCGCCGTGCGCGCGCTGAACAATGTTGGGTTCAAGATCACCAACATCAGCGACATCACCCCCATCCCGCACAACGGCTGCCGTCCGCCCAAGAAGCGGCGCGTCTAAACTGAATTCGGAGTTTTATCTATGGCCCGTTACATTGGACCGACCTGCAAACTGAGCCGGCGCGAAGGTGCCGACCTGGGCCTGAAGAGCCGTGCCCGCGCCCTCGAGACGAAGTGCAAGCTGGACAAGGCACCGGGGCAGCATGGTGACCGGCGGACCCGCCTGTCCGATTATGGTGTTCAGCTGCGCGAGAAGCAGAAACTGCGCCGCACCTACGGGGTGCTGGAAAAGCAGTTCCGCAATTATTACAAGGAAGCTTCGAGGCTGAAGGGATCGACTGGCGAAAACCTGCTGCGTCTGCTCGAGGGACGCCTGGACAACGTCGTCTACCGGATGGGCTTCGGCGGCACGCGCGCCGAAGCACGACAGCTGGTGGCGCACCGGGCGATTCTGGTCAACGGACGGACAGTGAACATCGCTTCCTACCAGGTTTCTCCGGCCGATGTGATTGCGGTTCGTGAAAAGGCCCGGCAGCAGGTCCGGATTCGGGACGCGATGACGCTCGCCGAGCAGGCGGGTCTTCCGTCCTGGCTCGAGGTGGAGAGCAGCAAGTTCGAAGGCGTGTTCAAGGCCTTCCCCGATCGTTCCGATCTACCGGCCGATATCAACGAATCGCTGGTTGTGGAGTTGTACTCCAAGTAAACCCTGCCGGCAGGAGAGGACATGCAAGCGAACGAACTGGTCAACAAGCAGCACATCGAAGTCGAAGCCGAAAACCGCAACAAGGCGAAGGTCGTGCTGGAGCCTTTGGAGCGCGGTTTCGGGCACACCCTCGGCAACGCCCTGCGGCGTGTACTGCTGTCCTCGATCACCGGGTCAGCGATCGTCGAGGTCGAGATCGAAGGTGTACTGCACGAATACTCCACCATCGAAGGGGTGCAGGAAGACGTTGTGGACATCCTGCTGAACCTCAAGGGCGTGGCGCTGCGGATGCACGCCCGCGAGGAGGCGGTGCTGTCGCTGCGCAAGAAGGGCCCCTGTGTCGTGACGGCTGGTGATATCAAGCTGGATCACGACGTCGAAGTGGTGAACCCGGACCACGTGATCGCGACGATCACCAAGAATGTGGAACTCGCGATGTCGCTGCGCCTGCGCAGTGGTCGCGGGTACGAGCCGGTGGTGATGCGCCGGCAGGTCGACATGGAAGAGACGACGATCGGGCGGCTGATGCTCGATGCCAGCTTCAGCCCGATCCGTCGGGTCGCCTATCGGGTGGAGAGCGCCCGACTCGCCCAGCGTACCGATATGGACCGCCTCGTCCTGGAACTCGAGACCAATGGGGCGGTGGCACCGGACGATGCGGTACGCCAGGCGGCGGGAATCCTGCAAAGCCAATTGGCGCCGTTCGTCGACCTGAAGGAAACCGCGCGCGATACGCGCATCCAGACCGGGGGTGTCGTCGATCCGGTATTGCTGCGACCGGTGGACGAACTCGAACTGACCGTGCGTTCGGCCAACTGTCTGAAAGCGGAAAACATCTACCATATCGGCGATCTGGTGCAGCGCACCGAGGTCGAGCTGCTGCGGACCCCGAACCTCGGCAAGAAGTCGCTGACCGAGATCAAGGACACGCTGGCCAGCCACGGTCTGTCCCTGGGCATGCGCCTGGAGAACTGGCCGCCCCCGGGGCTGCAGGAAACGTCTGAATAACATCGGCCCAGGCCGCACTTACGAACCTAGGTAACTCTTATGCGTCATCGCAACATTGGTCGGCAACTGAGCCGAAACAGCTCTCATCGCAAGGCGACACTGCAGGCGCTGACCGTCTCTCTGCTGCGCCACGAATTGATCAAGACCACGCTGCCCAAGGCCAAGGAGCTGCGCCGGGTCGCCGAGCCGCTGATTACCCTGGGCAAGAAGGATTCGGTGCATACGCGCCGGCTGGCGTTTGCCCGGCTGCGGGACAAGGAAATGGTCGGGAAGCTGTTCACCGATCTGGGGCCGCGCTTTCAGGCCCGTCCGGGCGGCTACCTGCGCATCCTCAAGTGCGGCTATCGCGCCGGTGACAATGCACCGATGGCGTATGTCGAACTGCTGGACCGTCCGGAGCCTGGCGCGGCGGACTGATTTTGTCATTCAGTGGTTGCACGTCTGAAGAAGCCGGCCTCGCGCCGGCTTCGCAGTTTTTGAGGTACCTCTTCCGCCAGGGGAGCCGTGGAGCGGGGTGCCGGGGGTTCGGGCACGCTCAAGCCATCCATGGGCGCTATGCACCGGCCATCCATGGCCGGTGCATGCCCGAACCCCCGGCACCCGGCTCCACGGCGCAGGGCAGGGCGTCACGTACTCGGTGCGCGCTGACGGTCAGTTGAGGCCGCGCCCCGTTGAGGCCTTCTTGGATTTGAGGATGTCTTGCGAAGATTCCGGGTTGCGCCGGAGGATCGGGCCGAGGAAGCGCCCGGTGTGGCTTGCGGGTGATTCGGCCACCGTTTCCGGGGTTCCTGCTACCAGGATCTCCCCGCCCCGGTCGCCGCCTTCGGGGCCGATGTCGATCAGCCAGTCTGCGGTCTTGATCACATCCAGGTTGTGCTCGATGACGACCACGGTGTTTCCGTGGTCGCGCAGGCGGTGCAACACGACGAGCAGCTGCTCGACGTCCTGAAAGTGCAGTCCGGTGGTGGGTTCGTCGAGGATATAGAGGGTCCGCCCGGTATCGCGCTTCGAGAGCTCCCGGGCCAGCTTGATGCGCTGGGCTTCGCCACCCGACAGCGTGGTCGCGTTCTGACCCAGCTGCAGGTAGGCCAAGCCTACGTCCAGCAGCGTCTCCAGCTTACGCCGTATCACCGGGACCGCGCGGAAGAATTCGAGGGCATCCTCGACCGTCATTTCGAGGACTTCGTGGACGTTGCGGCCCTTGTAGCGCACCTCCAGCGTCTCGCGGTTGTAACGCTGGCCGCGGCAGACGTCGCAGGGGACGAACACGTCCGGGAGGAAATGCATCTCCACCTTGATTACGCCGTCGCCCTGGCAGGCTTCGCAGCGTCCCCCCCGGACGTTGAAGGAGAAGCGGCCGGGCTTGTAGCCGCGCGAGCGCGCCTCGGCGGTGGCCGCGAACAGGTCACGGATGGGCGTGAACAGGCCGGTGTAGGTCGCCGGGTTCGAGCGGGGCGTGCGGCCAATGGGGCTCTGGTCGATGTCGACGACCTTGTCGATCCAATGCAGGCCGTCAATGCCGTCGTGCGCCGCCACGTCGTGGTCGCTGCGGTGCAGTGCGTTGGCCACGGCGGGATACAGGGTATCGTTGACCAGGGTCGACTTGCCCGATCCCGATACGCCGGTCACGCAGGTCAGCAGCCCGACGGGGAAGGACGCCTCGATCTCCTTCAGGTTGTTGCCGCGGGCACCGCGAACGGTCAGCAGGCGGTCCGCGGCCGGCGGGGTGCGCTGCTTCGGGATCGGAATGGCCCTGCGACCCGTCAGATAGTCTCCGGTCAGGGAACGGGGATTCTGCTCGACCTCGGCCGGGGTACCACTGGCCACGATCTCGCCCCCATGGCGTCCGGCGCCGGGCCCGATGTCGACCACATAGTCGGCTCGGCGGATGGCCTCTTCGTCGTGCTCGACCACGATCACGGTGTTGCCGAGGTCGCGCAGGTTGATCAGGGTGCGGAGCAGGCGTTCGTTGTCGCGCTGGTGCAGGCCGATGGAAGGCTCGTCCAGGATGTACATCACGCCGACGAGTGCCGACCCGATCTGGGAGGCCAGCCGGATCCGCTGCGCCTCGCCGCCGGAGAGCGTCTCGGCGGAGCGGTCCAAGGTCAGGTAATCCAGGCCGACATCGACCAGGAAGCCGAGGCGGGCGTCGGTCTCGCGGACGATCTTCTCCGCGATCCGGGCGAAGCGGCCGGGGAGCCGAAGGCCCTGGAAGAAGTCCCTGGCCTCGGTCACGCTCATGCGCGTCAGTGCGGGCAGGTTGCGCCCGTTGATGAAGACATGTCTCGCCGCGGCGTTCAGCCGCGTGCCGTTGCACTCCGGGCAGGTATGACTGGCGAGATAGCGGCCGAGCTCCTCGCGCACGGCCGGGGAATCGGTTTCCCGGTAACGTCGCTCGAGGTTCGGGATCACGCCCTCGAACCTTCGCATCTCGGCGCGGGGCTGCCCGTCCCCGCCCGGATAGGCAAAGCGGATCTTTTCCACGCCGGAACCGTGCAGGATCACCGCGCGCACCGACGCGGGGAGCGCGGTCCACGGCGTCTCCACATCGAAGCCGTAATGACGGGCAAGGCTCTGCAGCATGCTGAAATACCAGGCGTTGCGCCGGTCCCAGCCGCGGACCGCGCCGCCCGCGAGGCTGAGTTCCGGGACCGCGACCACCCGTTCCGGGTCGAAGGATTGGCGCACGCCCAGGCCATCGCAGGCCGGGCAGGCCCCTGCCGGGTTGTTGAAGGAGAAGAGCCGCGGTTCCAGTTCCCGGATCGCATAGCCGCACACCGGGCAGGCGAAGCGCGCCGAGAAGACCAGGGGCGCGCGCTCGGGTTCGTCCATCCACGCCACCAGGGCCAATCCCTCGGCAATGCCGGTGGCGGTCTCGAAGGACTCTGCCAGCCGCTGGCGCAGATCGTCGCGGACCTTGAAGCGGTCGATCACGATCTCGATGTCGTGCTTCCGCTTCGGGTCGATCGGGGGCAAGGCGTCGAGGTCGAAGACCTCACCGTTGATACGCGCGCGCAGGAATCCCTGGGCGCGCATCGCCTCGAGTTGACGCAGGTGCTCACCCTTGCGCCCACGCACGATCGGGGCCAGCAGCATCAGCCGATCCCCCGCCGGCAGCGCCAGCACCTGGTCGACCATCTGCGAGATCGTCTGCGCCGCCAGCGTCTCCCCGTGCTCCGGGCACCTTGGTTCGCCGGCTCGCGCAAACAGCAGGCGCAGGTAGTCGTAGATCTCGGTGATGGTCCCCACGGTGGAGCGGGGATTGTGCGAAGTGCTCTTCTGTTCGATCGCGATCGCCGGCGACAAGCCCTCGATCAGATCGACATCGGGCTTTTCCATCATCGACAGGAACTGCCGCGCGTAGGTGGAAAGGCTTTCCACGTACCGGCGCTGGCCCTCGGCGAACAACGTGTCGAAGGCCAGGGACGACTTGCCCGAGCCGGAAACGCCGGTCACGACGATCAGCTTCTCCCGTGGCAGGTCGAGATCGACGTTCTTCAGGTTGTGCGTGCGTGCGCCGCGGATTCGGATCGTGGCCATGTCTTTCCCGCATTGATGACGTTCTTGCGCCCAGCCGACTATGGTAGCACTGGCTGGAGGGGCCTCCTTTCTCGCCGGCGTTCATGGGGAAGTCCCGCGCCGGTGCGTTGCCTGCGGGACGCCGTGAATACATCCCTGTAGGCTTGACGGCAGCATCCCTGCTGCCGACACGCGCAGGCAACGCACTGGCGCGGGACTTCGGCATGCGGGCTGCCCGCGGGACGCCATGAATGCATCCCTGTAGGCTTGGCGGCAGCTTCCCTGCTGCCGACACCCGTTTTCCCTGTAAGATGCGGCACGGCTTCGCCAACCGCCACAGGATCGACCGCTTCGCCCATGACTCCCTCCGAACTGCGTGCAACGTCCGGACTCGCTGCCATCTATTCGGTGCGCATGGCGGGGCTGTTCATGGTGTTGCCGGTGTTCATGCTCTATGCCGATGTGCTGCCGGGGGCGACGCCCTTTCTGATGGGGCTTGCGCTGGGCATTTATGGCCTGACGCAGGCCCTGCTGCAGATTCCGTTCGGCATGATCTCGGATCGTGTGGGGCGCAAACCCCTGATTGCCCTGGGTCTGCTACTGCTGATCGTGGGCAGTATCGTCGCCGCACTGGCCGAGTCGGTCTACGGCATCATCCTCGGGCGCGCGCTGCAGGGCGCCGGGGCCGTGGCCGCCGTGGTCCTGGCGCTGACCGCCGACCTGATCGCAGAGGAGCGGCGCACCAGGGCCCTTGCGGTGATCGGTCTGACCATCGGTCTGACCTTCACCGCCGCGATGGTGCTCGGCCCCGTGGTGGACCGCATGTTCGGGCTGTCCGGGATCTTCTGGCTCACGGCCCTTCTCGGTGGCGTTGGCCTGTTGCTGCTGTTCTTTTGGGTACCGGTGCCCACCCGGTCCCGACCGCACCCGGACATGGTCCCCGTGCCGGGAGGCCTGCGGCACGCATTGCGGGAACCGGAACTGCTGCGCCTGAACGTCGGTATCTTCATCCTGCACATGACGCTGGCGGCGAATTTCCTGGTCCTGCCGCTGATGCTCGTGGAACGCCTCGAACTCGCTTCCGAACTGCATTACCAGGTCTACCTGCCGGTGCTGGTTCTGGGCTTCCTGCTGATGATCCCCGCAGTGATCTACGCGGAGCGCCGCCGTGCCCTGAAGCCGGTGTTGATCGGAGCGATCGGTTTGTTGGTGGGCGTTCAGGTGTTGCTGCCCTTTGCCGCAAGCTGGGTCCTGCTGGGTATTGCTCTGGTGCTGTTCTTTGCCGCCTTCAACCTGTTGGAGGCGGCGATGCCATCCCTGGTCGCGAAGACCGCGCCCGTCGCGGAGAAGGGGACCGCGATGGGTCTGTTCTCGACCAGTCAGTTCCTGGGCATCTTCGCCGGGGGTGTCCTGGGCGGCCTGGCGCTTACCTATGTCGGGGTAGCCGGAGTCTTCGGCCTCGGTCTCGCGGCGGCCGTGGTTTGGCTCCTCGTCGCGGCCACGATGGCGCCTCCCAGTCATCTCTCGAACCGGGCCTATGCCCTGCCGAAGTCCTGGATGGCTGCCGAAGGCGACTTGAGCGGTCGCCTGCAGGCGCTGGAGGGTGTGGCGGAGGCGCGCGTCAGTGCCCGCGAGGCGGCCGTTTACCTGAAGGTGGACCCGGCCAGCTTCGACGAGCACGCGCTGCGTGACGTGTTGACGGGGCATTCCGCGGCACGGGCCTGAGCGCCAGGCTTCAGGTCCAAGCAACGCTTCCCCATTGCGGTTCGGATCGAGTTGGAGTGCGCTTGTTCTACCGCTTCGCCCTGCCTGCTTGCTACACTACTTGATCCCGTCCAGCGAGCAAACGACAAGGAGCAGCCATGGCCCGCGGAGTGAACAAGGTAATCCTGCTCGGCAACCTCGGTGCCGATCCCGAAAAGCGTGAGACCCCTTCCGGGCTCACCATCACCAACCTCCGTCTCGCCACCAGCGAGCAGTGGACCGACAAGCAGTCCGGCGAGAAGCGGGAAAACACCGAGTGGCACCGGGTCGTACTGTTCGGGCGGCTCGGCGAGATTGCCGCGCAATATCTGAGCAAGGGCTCGCAGGTCTACATCGAGGGCCGGATCCAGACGAACAAGTGGCAGGGTCAGGACGGCCAGGACCGCTATACCACCGAGATCATTGCAAGCGAGATGCAACTCCTTGGATCGCGTGGTGCTGGGGGCGGGGGCGGACCCGGTGGCGGTTACTCCAACGAGCAGGGTGGTCGCGGAGATGGCGGCCAGGGATCCTCCTGGGGTTCCCAGAGCGGCGGCGGTAGCGGGCCATCGGGGGGGCGTGGCATTCAGGACGATGATGTACCGTTCTGACCATCCGGCCCGTGCAGTGCCATACGGAGCCGGCATGATCCGCAAAGTCTACATCCAGACCCACGGCTGCCAGATGAACGAGTACGACTCCGGTCGTATGCTCGACGCGTTGCGCGAACTGCACGGCGCCGAGGTCACCGAAGATCCGGCGAGTGCCGATCTGCTGCTGCTGAATACCTGTTCGATCCGCGAGAAGGCGCAGGAGAAGGTGTTCTCGCTCCTGGGTCGCTGGCGCGCTCTGAAGGAGCTTCGTCCGGATGTCATCATCGGCGTCGGCGGTTGCGTGGCGAGCCAGGAGGGTGCGGCGCTGCGCGAGCGGGCCCCGTTCGTCGATATCGTGTTCGGGCCT
>SKJG01000139.1 GCA_007116035.1 Thioalkalivibrio sp. | reverse complement strand
TGGCACTGGTTCCAGGCCGAGAGCTTCACCTTCGACTGGAGCCTGTACCAGCGCGCGGACAAGGCGGTGAAAGGCCGCTACGCCGGAAGCGACTGGGATGCGGACACATTGGCTGCCCGCATCGCGATGGCGAGGAGCCAGTTGGACATCATGGCCCGCCCGGCGCTGGTCCTCCCTCCAGGGGCATATCGCGTCTACCTGGCGCCCGCGGCCCTGGCCGAGATCCTTGGCGTGGTTGCGTGGCAGGGCTTCGGCCTGCGCGCGCTGCGTACGCGCCAGACACCGCTGCTGCGGCTCGCGGACCGCGAGACCTCGCTGAATCCTTCCGTGGAACTCGTCGAACACTGCGCTGGCGGGACGGCGCCCCGCTTCGGTCCGCAAGGCTTTCCACTCCCTGAACGGGTGCCCCTGATCGAGGCGGGGCTTTTTCGGGAAAGCCTTGCCGATGCACGCTCCGGCCGCGAATACGGCGTCCCCGTGAACGCGGCGGCGGAACGTCCCGCGAGCCTGGAAATGGGTGCCGGCCATCTGGCCATCGCCGATGCCGCAGCCCTGGTCGGCGACGGCCTGCTGATCTCGGACCTGTGGTACGGCAACCTGTCGGACCACGCCCGCTGTGCGGTCACCGGAATGACCCGCTATGCCTGTCTCCGGGTCGAGGACGGGGAGATGCGTGCGCCGGTCGAACCCATGCGCTTCGACGTCAGTCTTTACGATCTGCTCGGTGACGGATTGCTGGACCTGACACAGGAGCGCGAACTCCTGACCAACACCAGCACCTACGAGCAGCGTTCCACCAGCACCGCCCTGCTCCCTGGCGCCCTCGTCGGGGATTTTCCCCTGACCCTCTGATCGACAGGCCAGGCATCACCGCAAAACTCGGAGGTGGTGGCTGGACGCGCGGGCTTCCTGGGCCAGCCCGTTACGCATCAACATCTCCGAGGAAGAACGGAGATCCTGGCTGAAGCGTATCCATATCCCGTCGGGCCAGCGCCCTGCCACCATGCCATGGACGTGCCGCCCGCCCCCGCGCATCCCCGGTTCCGGGAAGACGATTCCCACCGAGCGACCGGTGATCGGTCCCGAATATTCCAGGAAGGCGCCGCTGCGGCACAACTTACGCGTCTGCACCTTGATCGGGTCACCCACACCGGTGTCCAGCCAGACATCGGCCCGGAACCAGATGCAATCTTCGTCAAATTGTTCCACTGTCGCCACCTCCTCGGGATTCTCCGGGGATCCAGGTTCACGCTCTTCCCGATGCGCTTTCCGGTTCCTGTCCAAAAAAGCTACTCCCCGGCAGAGGCCCGGGTAAGACAGGGGATACCCTAGGTAAGACCACCCACTGTTCAGATGCACAGTGAATGAGGCCGCTCCGGGGCGGGCAGGCACGGTGTCAGTTGCGGTCCGGCTCTCCGGGTACCGCGATCGGAGGCGCTTTCACGACAGGCGCCGTACGGGGGGCGAGCACGGCCTGATCCAGGGTTTCGCGGTAATCCTTCAGGGCCCAGTGAACCGAGGGAAAGGCGATCTCATCCGTTGGAATCTCGTCGAACCGGAACAGCCCCACTTCCCGGGACTCGGGACCGGCTTCGACTGCCGGGCTCTTCAGCCGGGCTCGGTAGATCAGCTGCACCTGGCTGATCCGGGGAATCGAGTAGATGGCCAGGAGTTGGTCGATTTCGAGATCGGCCCGCGCCTCTTCCCAGGCTTCCCGCATCGCACCCGCCTCCGCGCTTTCCCCGAGCTCCAGATACCCGGCGGGAAGCGTCCAGTACCCCTCGCGCGGCGGAATGGCCCGTCGGCAGAGGAGAATCCGGCCCTCCCAGGAGGCCACACTGCCGACCACGATCTGAGGGTTCTCGTACTGGATGAATCCGCAGTCGTCGCAGACCAGGCGCCCGCGGTCGTCACCCTCGGGAATGCGGCGTGTGAAGTTATCGGGATCGCTGCTCTTCGGATCTGGCATGGGCACCGGCACCTGTGATGGGATGATGAGCCGCAGGGGTCAGGACAAAGCCTCGATCAACCTGCGCTGGAAGCCCAGCCCGGCCCGTACCTGTTCCAGGGTGATGAACTCGTCCGGCTGATGCGCCTGGTCGATCGACCCGGGACCGCAGATCACGCTCGGTAGACCGGCACGCTGGTACAGGCCCGCCTCGGCCGCGAAGGGAACCCGTACGGTAGTATCCACGGCGGCCAACCGGCACGCCAATTCGATCGCGGGATTGAGGTCTTCGTGTGCCAGCGCCGGCGCGTCGACCAAGAGCTCCGTAGCGACCCTGCTGCCCGGTCCGACGACACGCATCTGCGGCTCGACCACCGTCCGGCAGTGTTCCCGGAAACCCTCCAGGATGGCCTCGGGACCGTCTTCCGGGATAGAGCGGACGTCCCACTCGAAGCTGCATTCGCGGGAAATGATGTTGACGGCGGTACCCCCGTGCACCGTACCCACGTGGATGGTCGTATACGGTGGTTCGAACCCGGCCGCGAACGGCCCGTGTTCGGCGCGCTGGTTGGCGAGATCATCGAGATGGGCGATCAGGCGCGCGGCGGTGGTGACCGCACTGACGCCGCGATGCGTCTGGCTGGAGTGCGCCTCGTGTCCCGTGACCACGGTGCGCAGCACGGCGATGCCCTTGTGGGCACTGACCACCCGCATTTCCGTGGGCTCGCCGACGATCACCGCGGCGGGCCGCGGCAGTTGCTCGAGCATCGTATCGATCAGCCGCGGAGCTCCCCGGCAACCGACCTCCTCGTCATAACTCAGGGCCAGGTGAATCGGCCGCCTCAGACCGCGCATGTCGGGAACCAGTGCCAGCGCGATGGCCAGAAAGGCCTTCATGTCGCAGGTGCCGCGCCCGTACAGGCGGCCTTCGCGCTCCACAACACGGAACGGGTCGCTGGTCCAGGGTTGCCCCTCCACCGGGACCACGTCGGTGTGGCCCGACAGCACCACGCCGCCCGGCACGGCCGGGCCAACGGTGGCCAACAGGTTCGCCTTGCCGCGGTCGTCACTCCGAACCAGGAGCGAATCGACGCCGTGCCGGGCGAGCCAGCCCTTGACGAAGTCGATCAGATCCAGGTTGGAGTTGCGCGAAACGGTGTCAAAGGCCACCAGCCGTTCGAGCATCGCGCGTACATCGTCCATGGTCGCTGCCATCAGCGTTGCCTCAGAGGGCCTGCCGGCCGAAAGGGAGGACTCATCACCACAAAGATAGCGCAAAAGGCGCTTCGCATGCCGGGCGCGGCAGGGTGCCGCGAGGCGAAACCGAACCGCAGCGGACAAACCCCGTGACCGTGCACCCGAGGCCCGAACGACGCAATTCGCCGCGAACGCGGTTGCTTCAGGGCTTTCTGCGGATCAGGGCCGTGCCGATCATGACCTCCAGACGCCGGGCCGCGTAGAAGAAACTCTCCCCGGTCACGGTGCCCAGGTAACGCACGTCGGTCACGACCTCCGCCTCGGGCGGCACGTCCCTGCGAAAGCTCTCGAAGATCGTGCTGCCGCTGTAGCCGCCCTTGATGAAGACGCCCCTGAGTTCGTAGTCGCTCAACTCGGTCCCCATGGATGCACAATACTCACTGGCGGACGCGTTGATCATCTCGCCCGTGAAAAGCTTTTTCTCGACCATGTCCTAATGGTAGCGCTTCCGTTCAGCAAAGAAAGAACCATTCGATTTTTTGCAGCGACCCGGGGTCCGGGACCCGGCGTCCGGTCGGTAATCCAGTCGGCTCTGCACAGAGCCTTCCACTCCCCGGATTCCTCAACGCCGCGAGCGAGGAGGACCGGTACGGTCGATCGGATCACGGCCCGCTGCCCTGACGCAATCCGCCCGCCGGTCTGCTAATCTCACTCCCCGTGGCCTGGCAGGATCCGGCAGCCGGCGCGTGCCGCGGACCAGAACGAAGGTCACACCCGTGACAACGGGATTCGCATTTGGAACAGCCACCGCTGTCGCGTGCCGGCGCCGGCCGACAGTGCATCGACATGCAAGGGGATGGACACCAGTTATGCTCGAAATCAGGATTCATGGCCGCGGCGGGCAGGGCAACGTGGTTGCGGCCTACCTGCTCGCCTCCGCCGCAATCGACGGCGGGCGCTACGCCCAGGCCTTTCCCGCCTTCGGCGCGGAGCGCAGGGGCGCGCCCGTTGCGGCCTTCGTGCGCATCGACGAGCAGCCCATACGGCGCCGCTGCCAGGTGCGCGAACCGTCTTTTCTGATCGTCCAGGATCCGGCATTGCTCGAGGTTCCCGGCACGCTCGCCGGCCTGCAGGCGCACGGCACCATACTGGTCGACGGGGCCGAAGCCAAAATCGACGATTCGGGAGACAACGAGATCATCACCATGCCAGCCACCCGCCTGGCTATGGAGCACATCGGTCGCCCGGTTCCCAACACGGCCCTGCTGGCGGCGTTCATCACGCTTACCGAGCTGATGCCGCTCTCGGCGCTGCTCGACGCCCTCGCCGAGCGATTCAAGGGCCCGGTGCTCGAAAACAATCAGAAACTGGTCGAGGCTGCCGCCGCGACCGTCGAAGCCGGTCGCTGGCGGGAGGTGGCAAATGGCGTTAGCGCTTGAGGGGTCCCAAGCCCTTGCACGGACGATCGCCCTGTGCCGCCCGCAGGTGGTCGCGGCCTACCCCATCACGCCCCAGACACACATCGTCGAAGGCATCGCCAAGCTGGTCGCCGACGGCAAACTGGACTGCGAAATGGTCAGCGTCGAGAGCGAGCACTCCGCCGCCTCGGTCGCGCTGGGTGCCGCCGTCGCCGGTTCCCGCGCCTACACCGCGAGCGCCTCGCAGGGCATCCTGCTGATGGCCGAGGTCCTCTTCGACATCGCCGGCCTGCGGGTACCGCTCGTGATGACCTGTGCCAACCGCGCCTTGTCGGGACCGCTCAACATCTGGAACGACCAGCAGGATTCGATGGCCGTCCGCGATGCCGGCTGGATCCAGCTCTACTGCGCGACCAACCAGGAGGCGATCGACACCACGGTGCAAGCCTTCCGCATCGCCGAACGCTGCGAATTGCCCGTGATGGTCTGCGTGGACGGCTTCACCCTGACCCACACGCTCGAGCCGCTGGATCTCCCGAGTGCAGAACAGGTGGATGGCTTCCTGCCCGCGTACCGTTTTCACCACGGTCTCGATCCGGCCGATCCACGCAGCCTGGGTACGCTGGTGGCACCCGAACATTTCAGCGAGGTCCGGCACGCGCATCACCAAGCCCTGATGCGGGCCCAGACCGAGATCGAACAGGCGGACCACGAATGGGCTGCGGTCGTCGGCCGTCACTGCGGGGGCTTGCTGGAAGTGCGCGGTGACGCAGGTGCGCGACTCGGGATCCTGACCCTTGGTTCGGTACTCGGTACGCTCGAAGATGCGATGGACAACGACCCCTCTCTGCCGCGCGCCCGCTTCATCAAGCTGCGCAGCTACCGGCCCTTCCCGGCACAGGCCCTGCGGAAGGCCTGCGAGGGTCTCGATACCCTGATCGTGCTGGAGCGTGCGCTCTCGCCCGGCGCCGGCGGCATCGTTGGGCCGGAAGTGCAGACGGCGCTGATCGAGATGGAAGCGCCGCCGCGAGTGCACAACTTTGCCGCCGGACTGGGCGGCCGCGACCTCACCCTGGATCTCTACAAGAGCCTGGTCGATGCCGTGCTGGGCGAAAAACGGCGCCACGGCTTCGCGATCATCGACGTCGACACTACCCTATTGCCGGAGGCGGACCGCTGAGATCCGCTGTTACTCGAGGAATGGCCATGAACGAACAGCCCCTGCAGTCCCTGGACGCCCTGCGCGCCCGGCAGCCCCGGTTCCGCGG
>SKJG01000064.1 GCA_007116035.1 Thioalkalivibrio sp. | reverse complement strand
TGATAGTGATGTCGCCAATGGAGGCGATTCCGACGTCGTTGATCTGCGCCTGAGTCAGCCCTGCCTCGCCCGTGGCCATGGACCGTCCCAGCTCGGTCGTGCGGGCGTCAACGCCGGAGACCGCGATGTTCTGACCCTGGTTGGCGCCGACCTGGAAGAACAGGTCTCTGACGCTGCCGTCCAGAATGCGGCCGCCGTTGAACTCGGTGGCGTTGGCTACGCGGCTGATCTCGGCGATCAGCTGCTGCGCTTCGTTGTTCAGCGCCTGCCGGTCGGGGGCGGAGTTGGTGTCGTTCGCCGACTGCACCGCGAGTTCGCGGATGCGCTGCAATGCGTCGCCGACGGTGGACAGCGCGCCTTCCGCGGTCTGCGCGAAGGAGATGCCGTCATTGGCGTTGCGTACCGCCTGGTTCAGGCCGCGGATCTGGGTGGTGAAGCGCTCCGAGATCGCCAGACCGGCGGCGTCGTCCTTGGCGCTGTTGATGCGCAGACCGGAGGACAGGCGCTCGAGGCTGGTGGCCAGGGCGCCCTGGGAAGAGTTGAGGTTACGCTGGGCGTTCAGCGAAAGGATGTTGGTATTGACGACCTGGGCCATGATGTTTCCCCTTAGTTCAAGAGTGTTCGATTTAGCCTTCCGCCGGTTTGGCGGATTCTTCGGCGGCCCATGTGTGCCGCTTTCAGAGGGCTTATCGGCCCAGGGTCTAGAACCTTTAGAAGGGATAGGATTTTTTTTGCCGTTTACCTCCGATCGCCCTTGACAAAGCCGGCAGGGGCATCATTTCGGGTCACCCGGCGGCCCCACTAGCCGAGCACATCGATGCTGCGCAGGGTGATCGCACCGGGGTCGCCGCCGGCCAGGCGCGCCTCCAGCCGTTCCCGGAACTGCCGGATCTCGGCGGCCGAGATGAAGTCGCCGGCATCGCCGGACCGGCCTTCGCGCCGACCGCGGGCCTGGCCACCGTCGCCGGCGTTCCCGCGCGCCTGTTCCCGGGCCACGTCCAGCCGCACCCGTGCAGAGAGCTCGGCATCGTCCCGGCCGGGACGGCGCTCGACTTGACCCTCGGCCTCGCTGCGCCGCCCGGCGCTGGCGTGCTCCGCGTCATACAGCGCCCGGGGCAGTTCGGTGACCATGGCCGTACGACCACCGCCCGGGCGGTCGCCGACCGGGAGCCGGTTGAGCGGGGCATGCGTTGGGACCACGACCGGGGTATCGATGATCATCGCGCGTTCCTCAGGCCTTCACATCCAGCAGGGCGCCGAGCAGGCGGTCCTCTGCCCGCAGCGCCTGGACCGAGGCCTCGACCCGGCTTGCGATGCCGGCCTGCTCCACCAGTGGCTTGGCGAGGCCGCCGACCGGATCACCATTCACGCGGCCGGCACCGGCGATCTTCGCGGCATTGCGCTGCAGCGCCTCCATCCCGTGCTGGATGGAGGTGAGTGCTGCGCCCGATACCGGTCTGAGGCCCATGGTCACGATCCCGATGCGAGGAACGTACACCCATCATTCTAGCAGCGTTGCCGGTGAAGAGATCTATTTCTTCCGATATGCGCCCGCATGAAGGCTGCGCCCGCATCTTTCCGCATGATCTGTGCAAAAAGCACGTCTGGTTGGCGTGAGCGTCTCCTAGGTCGGGTTAGCGCAGCGTAACCCGACGCGCCGGGGGACGGCGCTGCTTTGCGGCCATGGGTGAGTACGAGACCCGTCGGGTTACGCCCTTTGGGCTAACCCGACCTACAGTTTGCGGCTTATGGAGTGCGGGAGCTTGCCGCCGCACTCCATAGGCGCTTCCGTCCTCATCCTTCGCGTTGACGGGCTCAGAGGGCATCAGGACGGTTTTCTGACGGATCGCGGGCCGGGATGGCGAATCCGGGCTGGGGAGGTGCCGGGTTTCCGTCATTGACTGAGAACTGTAATATAGGTCCATGTTTTTATTGGCTGTAATACATGGCATGAAAATCGCATAGGTTCGAGCAGCGAATCCACAGAGTCACCGTCCCATGAAACAGACAAGCTCCAAAGACATCCTGAGCGGGCGCCTGGGCCCCGCTATCGGTCCTGCACGGGATGATCCGGGCATGCTCCCGGCAGTCCTGTCGCCGACGGAACTGGCGCAGCAACTGCAGACCACCCTGGACCTGGAGCGGATGCTCGAACTGTTCTCCCGCGCCATCCTGTGGGCCTTCCCGCACGACGGTTTCAGCTATGACCACCCGGCGATCGGCGTACACCTCAGCCAGGGTCGTCTGTCACGGCACAGCTGCTCCTACAACCTCGCGGTCGAGGGGCAGCAGATGGGCGAACTGCGCTTCCTGCGCGGCCGCAAGTTCCGCGATCAGGAGCTCAGCCAGCTCGAGGACATGCTCGCGGGCCTGATCTACCCCCTGCGCAATGCCCTTCTGTACCGGCAGGCGCTGCAGGCCGCGCAGACGGACCCGCTGACGGGAATCTACAACCGGGCCGCGCTGGATCGGCTCCTGCCCCGCGAACTGGCCGCATTCCAGCGGGCCGCGCAGCCCTTCGCGATGCTGGTCGTCGATCTGGATCATTTCAAGATGGTCAATGACACCCTCGGCCACTCGGCCGGCGACCGCGTCCTCAAGGCCGTGGCCCGCTGCCTCGAATCGGCCACGCGCAAGAGCGACATGCTGTTCCGCTCGGGCGGCGAGGAGTTCGTGGTCCTGCTGCGCATGGCGAAGGCGGGGCACGGGACCAAGGCCGCCGAGCGCCTCCGCGTGGCGCTGGAGAATTGTCACGGGGTACAGGATGCGGCGCCGGGATTTCATCCCACCGCCAGCATCGGCCTGGCCCTGGCCCGCGACGACGACACCCCGCTGACCCTCTTCGACCGCGCCGACAAGGCGATGTACGCCGCCAAGCAAGCCGGCCGCAACCGGGTCCACCTCGCCGCGTGACCGGCCGCACGGGGCCCTCCGAACCAGGGGGGCCATCCCCTGAACGGAACTATGCGGACGGCTGCTTGCGGATCTGCTCCCGCTCCAGCTGGCGGATGGCCCGTGGCAGCACCCGTGCGGCCTGGGCGGCGAGGTCGGTGAAGCGCCCGCCCGCACGCACGGAGCGATGCCCCGGTTCCCGCCGCGTATAGCGGATCTCGGCGTTGCAGGCGATGACCTGCCCCTCCGGCAGTTCCAGCGCCTCGACGGTCACCCGGTCCAGCGCGGACACGGGGCTGTCTTCAGGCAGAAGGATACCGAAACCGGCCTGCGACACGTCCAGGAGGCGCCCGGTCAACACGCCCGCGTCGCCGGCGCTCAGGCGGACATTCAGCTCCATGCTCCGGGGCACGTAGGCGCGGAAGAAGGCCCTTCGCTGGCGATAATCCATGGTCAAGGGGAAGGCCGCGCGATAGAAGGCGATCCCGTTCCTGACGCCCGTGGCGATGATCAGGCAGGTGAAATGGGTCGGCACACCCTTGAGCACCCCGAGGACGTGCAGCCTGTGCCCGGGCTGCAGTTGCCGGTGTCCCTCGATCGGCGCGAGTTCATCGAGCAGAATCATCCGCTCGTCCGCGTCCACATCGAGCAGCGTGGTGTTGAACCAGACCTGCCCGCCGTCGAACCTGGCGCTGAGCAACGCGCGCCGTTCCCACAGGGCCTGCAACAGGCCCAGCACCCGCCCCGGATCCGACACCTGCTCGATGCCGGGCCGGGGCTCCGGCCTGCGAACGGATCTGGCGTCATCGGAATTCATGGCTGGAACTCGACGATCCGGTCGGCTTGCTGAATCGCGACCACGGCATGGGCATCGGTCTTCAGGCACCTGCCGGCACACGCCGGGGGATGGGGCCGCCCTGCTACCGCACACGCCCGGGCATGGACGGCGCACGTATTCATGGGAACGCCCTCAGGCCTTGGAGATGTGTCGGGACGGGCCGCTCGCGACGGTGCGGCCGTGGGGATCATAGAGTTCCGTGCGGAGATCATCCCCGCGCAGGACGTGCAGCGCCTGCTGCACCTGGTGTTGCTGCGCCTGCACGACGCCACCATTGATCTGGTTGTGGCGCCGGCAGCGCTCCATCGCATCCTGCAGCCGCCCCCACAGGGGCCGGATCGAGCCTTCGTGGTCCCAGGCGCGCAGGCAGGCCTCCATGCCGGGGGCGTCCGGCGCGAAGCCCCCGGCGGTCAGCAGACCGGTCTGTTCCCGGGTGATCCGCTCCAGCGACTGCGCCCTCTGGTGCTTCGCGGTTACCGCCTGGTTGAGCGCATCGAGATCCCGGCTCGACAGGGCCCGGGTCTCCCGCTCGAGGGCCGACTCCAGCGAAAGGGCCTCGCGCACGGCCTGCTGCAGCAGCTCGTGCAGTCTTTCCGCGGGGGCTCCGGTGGCTACCATCGGATCAGCGCCCTCGCCCTTCCATCGTCAGCAGGCGCTCGGCGATCCGCTCGGGATTCACCTCGTAGCTGCCACCCTGGATCGCCGCCCGAATCGCATCCACCCGCTTGCTGTCCACCGGGGGCTGCCCGCTGACGGTACTGGTGAGATCGCTGAGCTGGCGTGCGGTATCGGTCAGCGTGACACGGTCACCGCTGCCACCGCTTTCCTGGCCCGATGGTTCCTGCCTGCCACGCACGCCGGCGTTTTCCGCTGCGCGACCATCGCTGGCCGGGCGCGCCTGTGCTTGCGTCAAATTCTTGATATCGATCGACATCTTTCACGTCCCCGGGCGTTGGTTCCGCCCCTTGCTATCCTATGTGTCGGCCACCAGGCAGGATTCTTTAGCGGCTCGGCCACCGGCGATACCTTCCGCCGGGCAGTGCCGCGCATCCCGTCCGATACCGATCGCAGCAGCCTACATGCTAACACCCACGACCCCGTGGGAAAGCACGAGCCCCTCGACGACGTTCTGTGACGAGAGGTTGCGTACTTTGACGCGTTCGCCCCGGGCACCGTCTCCCAGCGCCTCTCCTTCGACCCGCACGGCGACCGACGCACCCTCCGCCAGCAGCGTGACGAGCTGGCCGCGCCGCACCAGCCTGGGCGGTTCCACCATCTGCGGCGTCAGCACGGTCCCCGCCTGCAGCGCGCGCCGCAGGACCATGTCGCGCGCCTCGTCCAGATCCGCGAGATAGCCGGTGGACAGGCTCCCAACATCATGCCGTTCCAGCCGCAGGTGCGAGGTCTGCAGCTGGGTACCGCGGGGCAAGGGCTGGGCCAGCACCAGCACCTGCCCGTGCACCGCGATCTCCACCGGAACGTACAGGGTCCAGGTCACCGGCCCCAGGCAGCGCACCCCCACCGTGCTGTTCCCCGCCGTACGACTGCCCGGTGCCATGAAGGCCTCCAGACCGTCCTCGCAGCTGCGCAGGCGCAGCCGGGGGTCGAGCCGGCCCGGCTGGACCTCGATCTCGAACTGTGGGCCGTGAGCGTCCCGTGCCTCCGTCGTGATGAAGCTGGTCGCCGCATGGAGAATGCTGGCGTGCGGCTCATGGGCGGCGCTGCTGGCCATGAACAGCAGCATGCACGGCCCGATCAGCCAGAGACTGCCTGGATGCCAACGCCGGTTCATTGTGGCCACCCTCCTGTTTCGCATCGCCCGTTCCACGCGGTGCCACCTGCCGGATTACTGACGGCATCCGCTCTCATCATAGATCGAAGCAATTCATATGCCAGCCACCGGCAGCAGGCCACCCCAGGGCCGCCGCATCGTGAGCCTTGCGCCCGGTCATCACAGGAAATTGAACAGCGACAGCCGCTGTACCTGCACGAAGGTCTGCTGGGCCGCCTGCAGCGCCGTCTGCTGGAGATTGAACCGGCTGATGGCCTCCGCGTAATCCAGGTCCTCCACAGCCGACAGGGACGACTGCAACTGGAAGCTCT
>SKJG01000151.1 GCA_007116035.1 Thioalkalivibrio sp. | reverse complement strand
GACGCGCCGGAGCAAGGCGGGCAAGTGCAGGAATAGCCACTCTATTTCAAACTTGCCCAACGCAGCGCCGGCGCGTCTGGCGACGCGATCTGATACCGAATTTCCCGCATGGCCCACTAGCGAGGGCAGGCACTCGGACCGGGGGACTCTGCCTGAGCAGGCTTTCTTCGCCCCGGGGCACCCACCAATCACAGGAGCCCGTCCCTTGAACAGCGCCATGGCCCGCATCGGGAAGGCACTTGCCGGCGGCCAACCGCTGGTTTACGTCCGGTGTTACGAGGAGGACCGGCTGGCACGCATGCTGGCGCAGATGTCCGCGTCCCGGTTCGGAGACAGCCGGCCCGTGCACACGTGGACACTGACGCACGGATTTTCGGGTCAGACGGCGGGGGGCGATGGAAAACACGATCCGGTCCATGCACTCCAGGGAATCCTCGCAGACCCGCAGGAGGCCTTTTACCTCCTGAAGGACCTGCCGCTTCTGTTCGAGGCCCATCCCGGCGTGGTCCGCGGCCTGCGCGACCTGTACGACTTGCTGTCCGGCAGCAAGACATGCATCTTCCTGTCCAGCCCGGTCTGGCGCATCCCCGAGGCGCTTTCGCGGCAACTCTTCACGGTAGAGCTCGGCGCTCCGGACGAGCAGGAGATTCTTGCAGAGCTCACGCGCCTCACCGCATCGAAGGAGGGCGCGGAGGCACCTGCCGAGCCCTGGCTGGCCCAGGCTGCGAGTTCCATGAAGGGCATGATGCTCAATCAGGCCAGACACTTGATGCGGCGTCTGGCAGAGGAGGGCAAGCTGGATACCGAGGCTGCACTGGTTGAGGTCCGCGAGGAGAAGGCCACGGCCCTCATGCGGGAGGCCTGCCTGAAATACATTCCGGAGACGGTGGACATCGATCGCGTCGGGGGTCTCCAGAATCTCAAGGAGTGGGTGCTGACCCGCCGCGCCTTTTTCTCCGGAGAGAGAGCCGATGCGCGCGTACCGCCGCCTTCCGGGGTGCTGTTCATGGGGGTCAGCGGCTGCGGCAAGAGCATGGCGGCGAAGGTCATCGCCAGCGCCTGGTCGCTGCCGCTGGTGCGCCTGGACATGAACCTGGTGCTTTCCGGGGCCTTCGGCTCCCCCGAGTATGCCTTCGACAACGCCCTGCAACTTGCCGAGCAGATTGCCCCGTTGGTGCTCTGGATCGATGAGATGGAAAACAGCTTCGGCTACGATTCCGAAAGCCACCGGGGCAACAATCCGAACATCTTCTCCAGCTTTCTGACCTGGATGCAGGAAAAGCCACCGGGTGTGTTCGTCGTTGCCACGGCCAATCGGATCCAGCTCCTTCCCGCCGAGGTCATCCGCAAGGGGCGCTTCGACCAGCTGTTTTTCCTGGATCTGCCCACCGAGGAGGAGCGCCTCGGGATCATTACGATTCATCTGCGTGCGGCCGGTGCGGATCCGGCCGCGTTCAACCTGAAGACGCTGGCGGTCTTGACCCGGAGCTGGAGCGGGGCCGAGATCGAACAGGGAATCAAGTCGGCCGCTGTGCACGCGTGGGAGGAAGGGCGGGAGTTGAACGAGCGCGATGTCTTCTGGAGTACCGCGCGGATCGTACCGCTGTCGAAGACGATGTCCGAGCAGATCAAGGCACTTCGTACCTGGTCGCAGGACCGGGCAACGCCCGCATCGCACAAGGGTCTCCCTTGAGGCACCTCGTCCCGGTCGCCCCGGAGACCCGGGCGCCAGCAGCCACGGCAGGTCGAAGCGTGGCCCGTGCCGAAGAGGCGTCGCCGGCTGCTTGGAAAGACCCGTGGCAGGCCCGGGACTGGAACAAGGTTGGGAAAAACGCACGCAATTGGGCGAGAATACACCGCATGAGATCGCTCCATAGAATGCTGACGGTTTTCTTGCTGCTCGCCTGGCTCGGCGGCTGCGCGACCACCGGCACGATCCCGGGAGACGCCCGTTCCGCCTACGGCGTCGTGTCCGATGCGGTGGTCCGCGGAGATTGCGAGGCCGCGGCCGACGCCACGAACGCCCTCGCGCAGCACTTTCCGGACAGTCCCTCACTGGGCAATGCCCGGCTCGAAACGGCTTCCACATGCATGGCCAGCAGAGAACCGGAACGCGCCCGGGAACAGAGTGGCAAATTCATCAACGAGGCTCCGTCGCATCCGCGGCTGGACCGTGCCTACCATCTCTATGCAATCGCTGGTTACCAACGCTGGAAAGGCAACCATGAAACGGCCTCCGGCACATCGGAACTCCTTGCCGATATCGAGACTGCCCGGGAAGTCGTCGGGGACTTTCGGGAATTTGTGACCCGCTTCCCGGACTCCGAGTACCGGGAAGAAGTCCTCCCTTACCTTGTCGACCTGCGCGAGGGTCTTGCGCGTTCGGAGCTTCAGGTCGCGCGCAACCTCTTCGAGGCTGGCGAATTCGGGCAGGCTGCGGCACGTGCGGCGTACGTGGGTGAACACTTTGAGGACACGGAAAGCGCGCCGAGTGCACTGGCACTCGAGATGCAGGCGCTCGCACGCATCGATGATCCGCCCCCGGTCGCCATCGTTGCGGCACCGGTCCGTGCCGCGGAGCGCACCCCCGCAGAGGCGGAACCGGTCCGGGTTCGACCCGCCCCCCTTCCCGCACCCCCCACGGCTGCGCCTGAGCCGCGGCGCCCTGCAGAAGTGCGTGCTGCGCCGCCCACGGGTGCGAGCGGGCTGCAGCGTCCAGCAGAGATCCGTGCCGCACCGCAGTCGCGAGATGTCGCATGGATCCAGGATCAGCCACGCAACGCCTTCACGATCCAGATCCTCGGGCTTGGCCACGAGAGGGGCGTTCGCGATTTCCTGCGGCAGGAGGCACTCGAGGGCGACGTCGCCTGGTTCCAGACCGAGCGCAACGGCAGCGATTGGTTCGTGGCCATCTTCGGCAGCTATCCCAACGCAGAAGCCGCCCGCGCAGCGATCGGGGGCCTCCCCGCCGGTGTTCGCCGCAACCAGCCTTGGATCCGCAGCTTTGGGTCGGTACAGGATGCCATCGCGGGTTCCTAGCCGTTCCCGAAAGCCTTACGGGTTAGCGTCCCCGCCCCACTTCGGACCAAAAATTCAGGCATGAACCCGGCGAAGCCCAATCTATCCGAGCTCAATGTCGTTGAACGGATGGCGGTTCGGTACCTGCGCCGACGCAACGCGCTGAAGGAGCCGCGGGTGCATCGATGGCCCCGGGAAGAACTGCGCACCATTCGGTGGCTGGAGATTTCCGCCGTAATCCTGGCCGCGGTCTCCGGTATCGCATCGGGTGCCTTGATCGGGGGTCTGGAGATCTGGCTCAACTTCACGATCACGGATACCGACGAGTCTTGGATTCGGTGGCTCGAATACTGGGCGCTCTTCCTGGCGATCTCGGTATTGGTCAGTGCGGTGGAGATCGTGTTTCTCTACTGGGTGGTCCTGTGGCGCGTGGCGAGAATCACGTCCATTGCCGGACTCCGACTATCCGAACACGAAGTGGAGCAGGTGATCGCCATTGGTCTGTCGCGTTCCGCACTGGATCTGCCCGATCCTCGGGAGCCGATCTACGGCATCGACCCGTTCCAGCGCGTGCCGCGCTGGAGGCTTTGGGCCTATGCCGTGATGTACCGGCTGAAGATTGGCGCCACCAGCTTCATCGTGCGTGTGATGCTCCGCCGGGTCCTAGCCCGGGCCGCGGTGCGGGCGCTGATCCCCCTGGTGGCGATGGTCGTCTACGCGATCTGGAACGCGATCATCATCGGTTGGGTCATGCGCGGATCGCGTGTCCGGGCGGCCGGCCCGGTGGCCATCGAGGAACTGGCCGACAACGTTCGGAGCGAACTGGATGGCCTCGATGATCACACCCGGAGGCTGATGCTGGAAGCGGTCGCCGAGGTCATCATCCGCAGCGAAAACGACCATCCCAACTTCATACTTCTGCTGGGACGGCTGTTCCAGGAGTTCGAGATCGAACCGGGTTCGCTGACGATCGACTGGACGGCCCACCGATCCGATCTCGGGAAGCTGCAGCCAGCGGAACAGGAGTTGCTGCTGATGCTCGTAAACATCAGCGTGATGCTCGACGGCCGGCCCCGCCGCAAGCAGAAGCGTTTCCTCGAAGAAGTCCACACGGCCTGCGGGCGACGCTTCGAACCGGGTGAACTCGACGCGGCCTACGCGGAGTTTTTCCAGGGGCAGGGCCTTGGTGGGTACCGAGCACGGTGATCGGGACTCCGCAGATGCACGGTCACTCGGGCTCCCGTGCGGACATCGCAAGCCGTGGCGGCACCCAGCGGCCTTAGATCATCGCCGTACCCGCGGGTGGCAGCCCTGATGAACCCGACCGGTAGCCCCTCAAGCGCGGTGTCACCGGCGAAGGTCTTCTTGGCACCGGGGAGCGGCATTGCGGCCGTTCTGTAGCCCGGACCGGCAACCGCGTGTAGCATTTCCGGAATGAGCGAGCATCAGGAAGACACGAAGACAGAAGAAAAAGACGGACTGCCGCTAAATCCGCCGCTGGACGCGGAGGAGGCGCGTGTATTGGGTTGTCTGATCGAAAAGGAATCTGCCACACCCGAAGTCTATCCGCTGACCCAGAACGCGGCCGTGACGGCATGTAATCAGAAGACCAGCCGTAACCCGGTGATGCAGATGGATCCTGGCCGTGTCGGCTGGGTGCTCCGTCGGTTGGAAGAACGGGGCCTGGTGAAGAGCGATTTCGGCGCGCGAGCCACGCGCTACGCGCATCGCGCGGACCCGGTTCTGAACGTCAGCCCTGGCCAGCGCACGCTCATTGGATTGCTGCTGCTGCGCGGACCGCAGACTCTGGCAGAGTTGTTCACGCGATCGGAGCGCCTGCACCGGTTCAACGGTCTGGATGATGTGCAAGACCATCTCGACGCGTTGGCGGCGCGAGACGAGCCCATGGTGGTGCGCCTGCCCCGCGGACCGGGTCAGCGCGAGGATCGGTACATGCACCTACTCTGCGGCAAGGTGGAAGAGACAGCACCCGGGCGCAGGCCGGCCGCCTCGCCGACGGGTGAGACGGTTGCCTCCGGCAACCTGGCCGAAAAGGTCATTGAACTGGAGCGGCGCATCGAAGCGCTGGAACGTCGCCTGGGGGAGGCTGAGGACTAGTGGGCCATGCGGAAAGCTCGGTTTCAGATCGCGTCGACCCAGACCGAAGGCAACGATCTCGATATCGCTCTTTTCCGGGCTGCAGTACCTGGTGGCGTTGTTGGCGATATGCACGCCAGGTTTTGCCGGGCCGGCCGTGGTGGAGGCGGTTCAGGTAGGCATGGCGCGAATGCTGCTGCCGAAAGGTCTCAACGGGGTACCAATTTCACGGACGACTTGGGCAACTCGCGGGTGAAACGGACCCAGATCCCATCGGGGCATTGGCGTGCCACCATCGCGTGGGTACGATAGCCCGCCTCGGAGGAATCCGGTGGCGGGAAAACAATCTCCAGCAGCCGATCCCACACGGGGCCTGTGTATTCCAGAAAGCCACCGAGGCGACACAGCTTGCGGGCCTGGACCTGTATCCGGTGGCCGTTCCCCAGAATCAGCCACACGCTGGTGCGCACCCAGATGTTTTCATCATCGTCCTGCATCACTACCCCCCTATCGAATCACGCGTTCCCTTCACGTGCCCCTTACTGGGTATACGACTTTCGATATCGATAATAAGGCCAGTTAGGGCCTGAAGGGAAGCCTTCCTGCTACCTAGGTATTCATACCTATACAGACCGTTCGTTCGTCCGGGCAAGTCCTTGCGGGGTGCCGCCCGGCATCGCCCTCGGCTCGAATAGCGCACCGACGGGGTGCCTTGCTCTGGGAAGATGGCGGCACGTGCGGGGGCCGGATCGCACGGCAAGAACGGTTCCGTACAGCGATGGAGTGAGACCGCCGCAGCCCTTCGAAAGCGGGCTGCAGCATAGAGCAAAGACCGAGCGGCAAGCGGGATGCGCTGCGGACGACCATGGCAGTGCGAACGAAGGAGGGCGCCTTGCCCGGACCGGCATCAGTCCTGCGGGGCCGGGTTCAGCATTCCCTCGAGGCGCTCGACCTCAGCCCGAGCGTTGACCAGTTCGCTGACGTCGTATTGCACGCCGAGGTAGTAGATCAGTTGTCCCGAGGCATCGCGCAGCGGCTGGATGGACAATCGGTTGTGAAACAGGGTTCCGTCCTTGCGATAATTGCGCAGCGTCACTTCGATGGGGCGGTGCTCCCTGACTGCGGCACGGATCTCCTCCAGTGCGGGCTGATCCCGATCGTCCCCTTGAAGAAAGCGGCAGTTGTGGCCGAGAATCTCCTCGCGACTGTAGCCCGTCATCCTCTCAAAGACGGAGTTGGCGTAGACGATGGGATTGTCCGGCAGGTCGGGGTCGGAGAGCGTCACTCCGTTCACGCAGGTATCCAGAATCTGGGTCAGTACGTGCGGGATGATTCCGTCATCTTTCTCGGCGGTGAACAGCATGGGTCTCTCCGGTGGAGGAAACGCTCAGGAGGTAGTTGAGTCCGTCGATCGTTGGCCGAGTTCCCGCTCGACCAGCGCCTTCAGATTGCGCACGACGCGTTCCGTGCCGTCCTGAACCGCGAAACGAATGAGTTTTTCGAACGGCCGCAGTGCGAAGCCGAGCCGTGCCAACTCGAAGCTGAAGGTCAATTGCGTGTTCGGTCCTTGCGGGTCGAAGCGATAATCGATCACGAACGGGTCCTTGATCCCTTTGAAACAGACACGTTGCTGGGGATCGAGCACGATGACCCGGAAGTCGGTTTCGGTGCGGCGTCCCTGATCGACCCGGACCTGATGGGCCGTCCAGCCCAGATCCAATGGCCCGTCGGTCAGTGGCCTCAGATGTTGGACCTCGGGAGACCACCTCGGATAGTTGCGGACGAAATCGTTCACCACGAAACCATAGACCTCTGGCAACGGACAGCGGATCAGGGTTCTGGACTGGGCCTTCACCATCGTTCAATCGGTTCCCATGGAGCGGTTTGCGGGAGAGCGCAACGGGATGGGGGCGGGGAGCCAGGGGGAGATCAATCCGCTTCGCTGGCCCATCCTCTTCAGTCGAAGGATAACAGCATCCCCGGGACAGCCGCCAAGGGGTGGTTCGCCCGACACCCGTTTCGGGTGCGGCGCCACCATCGGCGGCCCGGTCCCCAGATGTGGTGTAGATTACCGCTTGCAACCAAGTTCAAGACCCGGGAACCGTGCCGAGGGAGGAGCCACCATGCATGATCTGCCACCTGGAATTCGGGCTGCCCGTTCGGGCTGGACGCACACTGGAGCCAAGCGCCCGCCGTTCGCGCATGAACCCGGCCCCGGGCAGGAGTCGGTCTGGGATTATCCGCGTCCTCCCGTTGTCGCTCCGGATTCGAGGGAAGTGCTGATCAAAACCGGTGATCAGACCATTGCCCTGAGCGAGAGATCTGTGCGCGTGCTGGAGACGGCGAGCGCGCCGACCTTCTACTTGCCGCCGGAAGATGTTGAAGAAAGCCTGTTGATCCCGATGTCCGGGCATTCCTTCTGCGAATGGAAGGGGCCCGCCCGATACTTTGAACTGGCCCATGCCGCAGAGCGCGGTGCCCCGGTCGCCTGGATTTATCCGGAACCCTTCCCGGAATTCGAGCCACTGGCCGGCTGGTATGCCTTCTACCCCGATCGCGTCGCCTGCTTCGTGGCCGGCGAGCGGGTCCTGCCTCAGGCCGGGGGCTTCTACGGAGGATGGATCACCAAAGACGTGGTGGGTCCGTTCAAGGGCGATCCGGGTACGTCCGGATGGTGATCCCCGCGGATGGTGATTCCTGCCGTCAGCGCACGGGGAACATGCCCCGAATGTCCCGTGGCTCGCGCAAAAGACACGGAGAACAACCATGCCGATGATAAGCGGTGGACCGACAAACCGGATCTCCCAACAACGCGCCCGTGCTCGTCAGTGGCGAATGCTTGTAGAGCCTGAAGAATCGGCGACTGCGGATGAAAGCGCATTGTCTTTTGACCGGTTCAACAAGACGCTTAATGTGGAAAGAGATACCCAGAAGACCGTATCGAATAAAAAATAGGCACCGTTTGCGTTAAATCTCTACGGGTGAAAACGTCACTCATCAAGGCGCCTAAGAAGCTTGTCCTGGCGTCCACTGGTATACCTCCTGGAAACGCCTTACATAGAAGAAACGGGTCGTCTCGACGAGGATCAGATTCGAAGTGGGAGAATCGACAAACTTTTTCAGGTAATGATGCTTGGTAGTGAGCGCCTGTCCCCATTTTTTGATCTCGGTTTCATCATCCAGAACTTTTGCGTTTCCTGTTATCGTCAGTCCGCAGATAAGATTAATGCTCTCGGGTTGCTGAGAGCGGTTGTCTATCATCAGTGAAACTTTGCTGTTACCGGCGATCAGAGTGGCTTTCCTCGTTTCGGAAGGGGTTGAAAAAACGATTTGTCGCAGGTTTTCGGTGATCGCAAAGCTGATCAGCGAAACATACGGCTGGCCTTCGCCTTGTGTGGCAAGAACGGCAAACGGTTGGTCTTGGCAGAGCCCTTTCATTTCTGCCAGAATCTCCGTGTCTGCGCAGTTATTTTGGCACGAGACAACATCAACAAATGTAGGTTCGTCGTAATCTCGGCTCAAAATATCGCCCTCCCGAAAACGTGATTATCGACTTTTTCCTGCAAGTGAACAAGGCGCTGATGAGCACGAATCCTCTGTGTGCGGGGAAGGCCGCATGGACCGCTGCGACACCGCAAAAATCTTCGCCTGCAAGACAGGTTCCCACCAGGACAAAAACCCGTAGGAGCGTGCCTTTCGCGCGAAGGGTTCGTCTGCGGAGTTTCCGTGATCATCAGTAAACTGTGTGCAATGGATATTTTGCAGATTCCATCCAAAAAATTCAGAAAACCTGTTGCAATGCAAACCCGGTGATCCCTCTGGCCAACCCTGCGCCGCACATCCTGAACACGTGCTTTGACACCATACCGGAATCCTGACGATCAATTGCAGAGGCGGGATCCGGAGATGACCGATGGGGGGCCAGGAGCCTGAACCCCGGAGCGCTTGCTGGTATGACCGGCGTCGGCCCGCCTGACTCGACCGGCGAACGAGCACGCCCCCACATCCAGCCGGAGGCAACTTCGCGCGTTGACTTGTCGGAGCAGTGCCGGCAACGGGCAGAGGCTCCGATTATGCCGAAAGCGCATGGCGGTGGGTAAGGGCCGCGACCGGATCGCGGGGTGTCTCCCGGTCGCACTCGACGAACTTACCCAATGTTTTCAGGGGATTGAAACTCCCTTCGTGAACCCCGGTCCATGGTGCATTAGCCGATCCTAATGGAATGGGCTGACCGGGCAGGGAGCCCCGTCCGGCTGATACCCCGAGTGGAACAAAAAACCGGAGAACACACATGAAGACGACCTTGAAGTTGATCGCCTCGACCGCTCTCATTGCCCTCTTTGCCGCACCGATGCAGGCCAGCGCGGCGCATTGGCACGGTCCAGGTTATGGCTGGGGTCCCCACTACGGCAGTGGTTTTTACAGCCCCTGGTACGGGCGTGGGCTAGGGCGCGGACACCTGTCCGGAGGCTTTGGCTTCTCCATGGGCGCCGGCGGCTATGGCCGTGGATGGGGCCGGGGCTACGGGAGGCCGTACTATTCCCACCATCGTTACCACGCTCGTAACTGGCGTGGAGCCCCCTACGGAATGATGGCCCCCACCCGGACGACCACGTCCGATAACGGCTCCTACTGAAAGACCGGGCATGCACCGCCCCGCTCCCGATAGGGGGCGGGGCACGCCATATCGCTGGGCGTGACCATGGATGGAGGACGCTGGGGATGGCGGGCGAGGGACTGGAGAACAACGACCGTGCCGGCCATCGCGTGGCCTTGCTTCGGCTCGCGACTATCCGTACGGGGCGCCCATCTGCCATGCTGTCCGCTTGCAGACAGCAACGACCGGGTTTACAGACTCATGCCGACAAGGCGCAAACCACCAGAAGTCAGAGGCTTTCGACGGTGTCTTCGCGAGACAGCCGCGCTTGTCGCTCTACTGGCATTTCTGCCACTCTCCGGCCTGGCGTCCGAGGATCCGGCGATGACCGACACGCTTTTACTCGACGACTTCCAGCGCGAAGAGGGTCTTTCCCACCTCGGCACACGCTGGGAGGGACTCACTGACCGCGTGATGGGCGGGCGCTCCGAAATGCAGCTCGGTCAACGCGACAGCGATGCGGGCCCGGTGCTGGTCATGAGTGGCCAGGTCCGGCTTGAGAATCGCGGCGGGTTCATCCAAGCGCGGCTGCCGCTTGATGCGGGTGGCGGCAGCTTCGACGCCGGCGCCTGGGAGGGCATCTACATCAAGGTCCGCGGTACGCCGGGGCCCTACTACCTGCACCTGCGCACCCGTCAGAACTGGCTGCCGTGGCAGCATTACCGCGCGCCCATCGAGGTCCAGTCCACCTGGCAGCAGCAGTTCGTTCCCTTCACTGCATTCGAGGGCCGCGCCACCTCGCGTCCATTGGACGTCAGCGCGCTCAAATCGTTGGGCGTTGTAGCTTATGGCGAGGCCTTCGAGGCGGAAATCGAGGTGTTGCGGTTGGAACTCGGCAAACGGCCGGCGCCCGGCCAGGAGTAAGGCCCAAGCTGACGAGCACGCTGGCGGCGATGACTGCGATCCGCCTGTAAAGGGAGGGATGTGCGGTTGTCATGGTCGCGCTCCCGTTCCGCGTTGCCTTTCCTGCTTAAATGCGTCGACTGTCGGTCAGGAAAAGTTGTCGGTGACCGCTCCGTGGCTGGCCGAACCCACAGTGCGGGCATACTTGCCCAGGACGCCCCGGTCGAAACGCGGTGCCGGCGGCTCCCAGGTGGCACGGCGGTGTTCGAGTTCCGCCTCGTCGACGTGCAGCCATAGGCGATTCTCGCTGGCGTCGATCTCGATCGTATCGCCATCCTGGACCAGCGCGATCGCGCCACCGCTGGCTGCCTCGGGTGCGACATGACCGACGACCATTCCGTAGGTCCCGCCGGAAAAACGCCCGTCGGTGATCAGGCCGACGGAATCGCCGAGGCCGGCTCCGATGATGGCGGCCGTGGGGGCCAGCATCTCCCGCATGCCCGGACCACCGCGCGGACCTTCGTAGCGGATGACCACGATGTCGCCGGCCTGGATCTCGCCCGCAAGGATGGCGTCCAGGCAGGACTCCTCGGAGTCGAAGCAGCGCGCCGGGCCGGATATCGCGGTGCGCTTGAGGCCGGTGATCTTGGCCACCGCACCCTCCAGGGCAAGATTGCCCTTGAGCACGGCCAGGTGTCCCTGTGCGTAAAGCGGCTCGCTCATCGGCCGGATGATGGCCTGGTCGGCGGGCGGTGCATCGGGCACGCCAGCCAGGGTCTCGGCCAGGGTCTGGCCGCTGATGGTCAGACAGTCGCCGTGCAGTAGCCCTGCATTGAGCAGCATCTTCATCACCTGGGGGGTGCCGCCCACTGCGTGGAACTGGGTGGTCACGTATTGGCCGGACGGCTTCAGGTCACATAGTACGGGGACCTTGCGCCGGATCCGTTCGACGTCGTCGATGTCCAGGTGCACCCGGGCGGCGTGGGCGATGGCGAGCAGGTGGAGCACGGCGTTGGTGGAGCCGCCAACCGCCATCACCACGGTCAGGGCGTTCTCGAATGCCTCGCGGGTCATGATGTCGCGCGGGCGCCGGTTGGCGTGGATCGCCTCCAGCAGGACCTCGGCCGAGCGGGTCGCCGACTCGAGCTTCTCGGGATCCTCCGCCGCCTGGGTGGAAGACCCGGGCAGGCTCATGCCCATCGCCTCAAAGGCGCTGGACATGGTATTGGCGGTGAACATGCCGCCACAGGATCCGGCGCCAGGGCAGGCATTGCGTTCGACACCCTGCAGGTCCTCGTCGGAGAGCTTGCCGGCGCCGTGCTGGCCGACCGCCTCGAAGGCGCTGACGATGGTCAGCTCCTGTCCCTTGTAGTGGCCGGGCTTGATGGTGCCGCCGTACACGAAGATGCCGGGGACATTCATGCGGGCGAGAGCGATCATCGCGCCGGGCATGTTCTTGTCGCAGCCCCCGGTGGCAAGGATGCCGTCCATGCTCTGGCCATTCACCACGGTTTCGATCGCATCGGCAATCACCTCGCGTGAGACCAGCGAATACTTCATCCCGGGTGTGCCCATGGAGATGCCGTCGGAGATGGTGATTGTGCCGAAGACCTGCGGCATCCCGCCGGCTTCCCGCACGGCCTCCTCGGCACGGTCGGCGAGGGCACCAATCCCGATGTTGCAGGGAGTGATGGTGCTATGCGCGTTGGCGATGCCGACGATGGGCTTCTGGAAGTCATCGTCGCCGAAACCGACCGCGCGGAGCATCGCACGGTTGGGGCTGCGGCGAGGTCCCTCGGTCACGATACGGCTGCGGCGGTTGTCTGGTGCCATGGTGCTCCCGTTGCGGTCAGTTCGGCAGGGGGTCAGTGTGCGCCGGGGTCATTCTGGCGTACGTAACGACCGTTCAGGAACCGGTCGAAGAACTGGCCGAGGGCGGGGTGCTCGATTTGCTCGCCCCGCGTGTCGGGTTCCAGGTGGCGCTCGGCCACGTAGGTGCTGTGCTTTTGCCCGTCCACCAGCACGTGATACCAGGGCTGGTCCTTGGGCGGACGGCTCTTGGCCACGTTTTCGTACCAGTCGTCGGATCCGGCGTATACCGGATCCACGTCGATGATCACGCCGCGGTAATCGAAGCGGTTGTGGTGCACCAGTTCGCCAACGGTGAAACGCGTCCTCGTGGTCATGATCCCCTCGTACCGACTTGGTGTTTGGCCTGGGATTAAAATGGGGCAATCGTATCCATCCTGCAAGGGCCTGCAGCGAAGCACGACCACGTTGCCGCCCGGTCTCATCGGCTAGCCGAACGATGCGCGCTGCGGGGCCCCTGCGCTCGTGGTCAGCGGGACTTGAGCACGAGCAGGCGCCCGATGAAGGCGACGGTCAGGATGATCCAGCCGATCGGGTAAGGCAGGATGCCAGTGAAAAAGGCGATCAGCGTGGCAACGAGCAGGGCGCCAATGATCAGAAGAGGTGTGTCCATGCCAGTGGGATCGCCTGTCGGGCCCGATGTTCCGCCGCCGAGGCGCGTACCGCGGAGGATCGGGTGTATGGCCGGGGGAAAGTGGATCCGCCGCGATCCGTGGGGAAGTTCCTGCGGGTGCTGGATCGTCATCCCAAATGGCTGGACGAAGCGAAGCGAGCGTCAAGCCGCGATCCGATCGGCCGGCGAGTCCTTCCTGTTTACCCTCGTGCTGGCGGCGCGCCGACTTGTGCGGCGGATTCACCGATCGCGTTGCTGGGCGATCTGCGCCTCGACGGCTTCGATTCGTTTGCAGATGTCCTCAAGTTCCTTTCTTTTGCGCTGCTCACGCGCCTTCAGCACCTTGAGGTAGAACTCGGGGCGGCGCTCGAGCACGCGCTCGAGCAGGTTCAACAGAAGGGCGATGCGGTAGGCACGGGTCAACAGCACGCGTAAACGCACGGTCTGGAACACCTTGCTGACCTTTGCGAGCTGGAGCGCCTTGAAGAGCACCAGCGTGCGCAGGAAGGCGACAAGCGGCAGCACGATGATCAGCAGGTTGATCCAATGGTCGCGTGCATACTCGAATTTCTTGCGCGCGACGGAGATCAAGACCATGAATTCCAGTGCAAAGGCGAACCAGATGACGCTGGTCAGCGCATGCATTGCGAGCGCCATCCCACGCGAAGTCTCAAGCTCGACGTTAAAAAACAACTCGGCCACGATCACGGGCAGGATCAGAATCGCCACCAACAGCATCGGGATCGCAAAGCGCAACTCGAGCCGGTGAAACAGCGCTTCATCGCGGCTGACCCAGCCGATGCGCGGCAGCCAAAGCCACCGGTGTAGCGTGTGCGGGGAGATCGCCGCGCGAAACGGCGGGATCAGTACGACGAGGAGGGCACGCAGGCGTGCCGATCTGGCGTCAGCCCGGCGCCAGGCCACAAGCGAGGGCAGGCTCTCCATGGCGATCAGAAGCCAGAGTGCCAGCAGCGTCCAGCGAACGGGTTCGAACGACCAGATCTGCTGACTGACGTCCTCTGACGCGCCGCCATGCGGCAGCACGAATCCGAGTAGCATCAGGATGCCCAGCGCGAGCAGGAACATCAGCCGGGGGCGTCCGGTCTGGCTGGGCGGTGGATCAGGTTCCAAAGTGGTCATCGCGGATTCCGGAAGGCGAAACACCGGTCAATGGCCGATTGCAGGTTCGCGGCCGGGTTGTCGGAACAAGGCTGCACGGTGCTCTCCCGCGCTGAGCGGGGGACGATATCATTTCGAACCTATGCTCGGCATTCGTCCCGACGGCATGCCACGGGATGGCTGGCGCAACCTGCGGCCACGCCAGTCAATACGTCAGGAGTCCCTGAAAACTGCTGCGGACCGTATCCTTGGCGATGCCCGGCTGCGTTCCTTCCCGGCCGGGAGGGCAGTACCATGGCTTATTACAGGCCGATCCCTACATGGCGCCAGCATTCTTCTTTCCCTCACAAGCGGGAGTACCGCACCATGAACGAGTCCGCGAATTCCACCCCCAGCCCCCTGGAGCCGGCCAGCCTGACTCTGGCGGGACACACCTACAGCTTGCCGGTCATCGAGGGCAGCGAGGGCGAGCGCGCGATCGATATCGGCGGTCTCCGGACGCAGACGGGGCACATCACACTCGATCCCGGGTATGGCAACACGGGCAGCTGCGAGAGTGCGATCACCTTCATCGACGGCGATGCGGGCATCCTGCGGTACCGCGGTATCCCCATCGAGCAGTTCGTTGATAGCCCGACCTTCATCGAGGTTGCCCTGCTGCTGATCTACGGGCACCTGCCCAGTCAGGAGGAATATGAGCGCTTTTCGGTAGATTTGACGCGCTTCGCCAATATCGATGAGGGCATGAAGCACCAGTTCGAGGGCTTCCCGCGCTCGGCACCGCCGATGGCGATTTTGTCGGCAATGCTCAACGCCCTGTCCTGTTATCACCCCGAACTGCACGAACTCGAGGACGAGGCGGAACTGCACCACGCGGCCGCGCGCCTGATCAGCAAGATCCGCACGATCGCCGCCTATGCATTCCGGCACTCCAGGGGGCTGCCCTACATCTACCCTGATCCCGGTCTGCGGTATGTCCCGAACCTCCTGCACATGATGTTCTCGCTTCCCTACCAGCAATACGTGTGTCCGAATGTCGTGCGCAAGGCGTTGAACCTGATCCTGATGCTGCACGCGGATCATGAGCAGAACTGTTCCACGTCGACCGTACGCATGGTGGGCTCGAGTGGTGCCAATCTGTTCGCCTCCTGCGCTGCGGGCGTCTCGGCGCTCTGGGGTCCCCTGCATGGGGGCGCCAATGTCGCCGTGCTGGACATGCTGGAGCAGATTCGCCGGGGGAACATCACGCCCGAGGATTACGTCAAGCTGGCCAAGGAGAAGGAGAGCAAGGTTCGGTTGATGGGATTCGGTCACCGCGTGTACAAGAACTTCGATCCGCGCGCGTTGATGCTGCAGAACGTGGCCGAGGAACTGGTACCGATGCTGAGTGGCAACGATCCGCTATTGGACATCGCGCGCCGGCTCGAGGACATCGCCCGGTCCGACTCCTACTTCATCGAGCGCAACCTGTATCCCAACGTGGATTTCTACAGCGGCATTCTGCTGCGTGCCATCGGTATTCCGACCAACATGTTCACGGTGATCTTCGCCATAGGGCGCCTGCCGGGATGGATTGCACACTGGTGGGAGCAGAACCAGATCGTGGGCGGGCGGATTGCACGGCCACGGCAGGTCTACACCGGCCCGACGCTCTCCGATTACATTCCGATCGAGGAACGCGGACAGGGGTAGGCGGGGACTTTCTGGCGCGGTGCCGGACTGCGGCTTCAGACACCTTCGGCCGCGAGCGAGACGGCGCCGGGGGTCTCGCGTGCAGGCGTTCCGTGCCGATGGCATGGTCGGACGCAGCGGACACGTCGAGCATGGTCGCGCGCGAAAGGGTTCATGGGTCATTCCCGTGAAGCGCGCAGCAGCAGATTGCGCGGGGTGACCGCGCGGTCGCAGAAAGATCCGAGGTCAACCCGCATGCCAGCTTCGTCGAGCAGCCTGGCCCGATCCAGCGCCAGCCATACTTCCAGTGGTCGACGGAAAAGGTGGCGGACCTGTTCCAGCCGCTCGACCTCTTCGAGTCGTGCCCAGCCGGCACGTTCCCCCGTCCTCCAGTCGATGCCGGCCGGTAGAGCGAGCCGCTTCTCCGCTGCGGCCCATCGGCAGAAGCCTTGGTATTCGGCTGGCAGATCGCCGTAGCGCAGGCGCGGTACCGGCAGGTAGGCATCCACGCCGCGCAGTTCCCGCTGAAGCAGGTCGAATCCCAGCCGCCAGGCCTTCGCTCTGCGGCGCTGCCGCTGCGTGTGAAAGGGTGCGGTCACGGTCTCCTGGACCGCGAGTGCGAGATCCTGGCGTGTCAGCACCAGCGCGTGGCGAACGGCGAGTTCTCGCCCGGTCTGCGACAGGGGCTGATACCGTTCGTGCACGGTGCGGTGGTAGCAGCAGGGTGCGAGGGAGATGGCGCAACCCGTTTGGGTCGCCAGGTCCAGCAGGCGCAGGTGCAGGTCGCCACAGGCGTGCAGTGCCACCACGTGGATTGCCGGATGCAGCCAGCGCAGCACGTCGGGCGCCAGCACGTCCTGTTCCCGCAGATGCAAGGAAACACCCTGGTGCTCGGCGAGTACCTGCCCCTCACGACAGAGTCGCGCGTCGGATTCCAGTCCCGTCACCGGCGTGCCGTGGCTGTGAGCCAGGGTGCGGGCGAGATGTCCCTTGCCCGCGCACCATTCGACGACGGACTGGCCGGATGCGAGATGCACACGGGGCGCGAAGGCCAAGATCTGGCGCCATTTGCGTCCGCCGACACGATGCCCCAAGCGTTCGGGCGGCGGTGCCGCGACAGCGGCTATTCGTGGCAGGTCGATGAGTTCCTTCAGCTGTTGGATCGGGAGCCAGCGGGCAAGCGCCGCCGCATCGGACCGTAAATCCCCAATGATCTGCGGTCGGAACGAGGCCCAGGGTGGTTGCAGGCACTGGAAAGGCTCGACGGACCAGACCGGATACCATTCGGCGAGCAGGCCCGTGAGTCGCTCGAAGCGCACGACAGACGAAAGCGTCATGGGTTGCTGCCGTTGCGCAGGATCGGCGCGGGCGGCTTATCGGGTGTCAGCGGCAGGGGGGATCGCGACTGTGCGCGTCGTGGAGGCAGCGCGAAAAGGAACGAGGGGGTACATGAGGGGCTCCGGTTTCCGGGTCTATCCCGGGGTCTCCAGACGCTTCATCCAGAAGGTCATCGGCTTGGCGGTTTCGGCATCGTCGTCGAGATCGCGCCAGGAGAATACCGCTTTCAGGCTTGGCTCGCGACAGTATCCGCGCTTTTCCCAGAAGCGGTCCAGAGGCAGGTGGTCGGGCGGCCGGCGAGGATGGTCCAGCGGCCGGTCCACCGCGCAGAAGGCCGTCCAGCAGAAGCCGCCGAGCCCGCGGGCATGCGCTTCGCGTTCCTCGAAGAAGCGGACGCCCAGACCCCGACCGCGGTACTGCGGCAGCAGAACGGACTCGCCAAAATAGAAGATCTCCGCAGGGTCGTAGCCCTGCTCGACGAACGGCGCAATGACGTTGGGTGTCTCGTCGGAGAGCGGCAGACCGGTGGAGGCGCCGACGATGTCGGCTCCGTCGAAGACCAGCACGACCACGCTCCGCGGTGACCGGGTATAGGTTTCGAGGTAGCGTCGCTCGTAATCCAGGTCGCCTTCGTAGAGGTAGGGAAAGTCACGGAACACGCGGATCCGGAGTTGCGCCAGTTCGGCGAGGTAACGGACCAGATCGCTGCCTGTGTGACGACGTACCACGAGTTCCTGGGACACGGGCGCCTCCTGGGGAACGGATTGGAGCGGGTTCGGGGCGGAAGTATCGCAACTGCCCGCCTGCCGCTCAACGACGACCAACGCGTGACCCTTAGCGAGATACCTGAACCTGTCCATCAGCCGAACCAGCGCAAGCGCCCGCCCAACCCGGGTGTAGGGGTGGTCTACACTGCTGGGAAGGGTCGGGCCTGTGGGACAGGGTGGCCTCGCGGATATCGGACGGGGAGTGGACCGTGATCATCGGGGTGCCGAGGGAGATCAAGAACAACGAGTTCCGGGTGGGGATGACGCCAGCCGGCGTGGCGGAATTCCTGGCCCACGGTCACAAACTGCTGGTGGAACGCGGGGCGGGGGAAGGCTCGTCGTTCTCCGACGCGGAGTACGCGGGTGTTGGCGCCCGCCTGGTGGCGAGTGCGTCGGCGGTCTACGGCGAAGCCGAGATGATCGTGAAGGTCAAGGAACCCCAACCCGCGGAAGTTGCGATGCTGCGTCGGGGGCAGGTGCTGTTCACCTATCTGCACCTCGCGCCGGATCGCGCGCAGACGGAGGGCCTGCTGCACACCGGCGCGGTCTGCATCGCCTACGAGACAGTGGAACTGCCGGATGGCCGGCTTCCGCTGCTGGCGCCGATGTCGGAGGTCGCGGGGCGCATGGCGGCCCAGGTCGGCGCGGCCCTGCTGCAGCGCCCCAATGGCGGCCGCGGGGTGTTGATGGGTGGTGTTCCGGGTGTGCCGCCCGCCAGCGTGCTGGTGCTGGGCGCCGGCAGCGTCGGCTTCAACGCCGCGTATGTCGCGCGTGGCATGGGCGCCAGCGTGACGGTGATGGACCTGGACCTGGATCGGCTGCGCCAGATCGACCGTCTTTGGGGCACCACGGTCCACACCCTGCATTCGAACCGCCGCGAGTTGGAGCGGATGGTCGCCGGGGCTGACCTCGTGATCGGCGCCGTGCTGGTCGCCGGTGCCAAGACCCCGGTGCTGGTGACGCGAGAGATGGTCGCCACGATGAAGCCTCGAGCGGTGGTGGTAGACGTCTCTGTCGACCAGGGCGGCTGTGTGGAGACCACGCGTCCGACATCGCACGCCGCACCCACCTTCATGGTCGACGATGTCCTGCACTACGGCGTGACGAACATGCCGGGCGCGCTGCCGCACACCTCCACACTGGCGCTGACCAACGCGACCCTTCGCTACGGCCTGGCGATCGCCGACCAGGGCTGGCGCCAGGCGGTTCGCAACGATCCGGCACTGGCCAGAGGCGTGAATGTGCTCGACGGGCACATCACCCATCGTCCCGTGGCCGAGGCCCACGGGATGGAGTGCGCGCCCATCGAGCCACTGACTCGCGGGACTTAGCCGACCCCTATCCGCGCCCTTGGCCTGGTGACGGCGCTGTTTCCTGAAGAGAAACGAAAAAGGCCCACCGAAGCAGGCCTAAGTCTTTGTTTTTTGGCTCCCCGGGACGGACTCGAACCGCCGACCTAGTGATTAACAGTCACCCGCTCTACCGACTGAGCTACCGGGGAATAGGAAGCCGCGAATCGTAAAGAGGCCGGCTCCGGGAGTCAAGCGCCGCGGGCAAAGCGGCCGATGCGCTCGATGGCCTGGTCCAGCACGCCCATGCTGGTGGCAAAGGAGATGCGTGCGTGACCCTCGGCACCGAAGGCGCTGCCGGGGACCAGGGCAACGCCGACTTCGTCGAGCAG
>SKJG01000006.1 GCA_007116035.1 Thioalkalivibrio sp. | reverse complement strand
GTATCGCGCTGTTCTTCAGTGCCGAGACCTGCCTGCACTGTGTTGCGATGGCGCGCAGCACCTTCCAGGATCCGGAGATCGTGCGGCGCCTGTCCGGCCAGTTCGACGTGATCGCGGTCGACGTCTTCAGCGATGTGGAAATGATCCACCTGGACGGCCAGACGCTGCGTGCGCGCGAGCTGTCCGAGCACGAACGGGCAACGTTCACGCCGACCCTGCTGTTCATCGATAGCTCCGCCGAGCGGATGCTGCGGTTCGTCGGTTTCGCGGATCCCGAACGCATGCATGTCATTCTGGATTATCTCGAAGCGGATGCCTGGCGCGATGAATCGCTGCGCGACTTCGCCAGGCGGCTGCTGGAAGAGAACGGGGAGCCGTCGGGCGCTGTCGCTGCCGGGGACACCGCCGAAACGCCCCAGGAACCGCTTGCCGGTTTCCAGCAACCGCCGGCGGACCTCGCCGCGCAGCGGACGGCCAATCCGCGTCCGTCGCTGGTGCTGTTCGAGCGCAACGACTGCGAGGAATGCGATCGGCTGCGGGAACAGATCCTGAGCCATCCCGAGATACAACAAGTGCTCGCCGGGTTCCACGCGCTACGCCTGAGCATCGACGACCCGGCGGTGACGGTGCTGCCGGACGGCCGCCATGGCACCGCGGAGGCATTGGCTGGCGACCTGGCCCTGGCCCATCAGCCGGGGCTCGTGTTCTACGCACAGGACGGGGAAGAGGCCTTCCGCATGGACAGCACCTGGCTGATCGATCACGCCGGGCAACTGCCCGACGCCACCCGGCAGGATCTGCTGGACAGCTTCCTCGCGCGGCTCGAGTACGTGTCCAGCGGGGCCTACCGCGACTGGCCCCAGTACCAGCGCTGGCGCGCCCAGCGGGACCGCGAGGGATAGATCCTGGTCGCATCGGGGCCTCGGTCCCGATGCAAAGGGCGCTATCCGGGGGTAGCCGGCGCCCGCTCGGCCCCGCGCAGAACCTCCCGGAGCCTGCCGAACTTGCGCCGGTATTGGGCGGGGGTGAGTTTCACGTCGCGTTTGAACAGGCGGATGAAGAAGCTCGCGTCCTCGTAGCCGAGGTCGTGCGCGATGGCTTCGATCGATTCCTGCGTCGCTTCCAGCATCTGCTTGGCCTCCTCGATGCGGATCGCGTGCACGTATTGGATTGGCGTGAGGCCGGTGGCTCCCTGGAACCGCCGGGTGAGCGAACGCTCGGACAGGCCGCTGATCTGGACCATCGCGGCGACCGGCGCCGGCTCGTTGTAGTGCGTTGCCGCCCAGACCTGGCATTCCGTGACTATCGCGTCGTCGGTCTGGCGGCTCGCCGAAAGCCTGGCGAACGGCTGCTGGCCGGCATGATGCCAGTCGATCAGGTAGATTCGGGCCACCTGCATCGCCGCGTCGACACCGGCAATCCGGGCGATCAGGAACAGGCCCAGATCCAGCCAGGACGACCCCCCTCCCGCCATGATCAGGCGCTGACCCTCGCCGGCCGCGACCAGGGAGCGCTGGCGTTGCACGCGGATTCCGGGAAAGCGCTTGGCCAGGGCATCGCAGTAGGCCCAGTGGCTGGTCGCGGTCTCGCCGTCCAGCAGACCGGCCTCGGCCAGCAGCAACGAGCCCGAGCAGGCGGCGGCGATAGTGGAACCACGGGCGTAGCAGGCCCGGAGCCATTCGATCTCGCGTTCGAAGCGGCCGGTCAGCGGCTCCGATGGCGCGACCAGGATCTCGGGAACGCAGATCAGATCGGGAGCAGGCACCTCCGAGAGCCGCGCGTCGGGCACGATGGTGACATCGTTGGCGATCCGGAACGGGCCCGCTTCGGCGGCAACGATCCGCGGCCTGATCAGCGCGGCGCCGGGGGTGCCGGTGACGATCAGCCCCCAGTCCCGCCCCGCCGAGTGGAGAAGGTCGCTCAGGCCGTACAACACCGACGCCGTGGCCTCCGGAAAGGCCAGAATCGCGGCGGATGCGGGGGCAGTCCTGGCAATGGGAGCGCTCATGGCGGAAACGACCTGCTCCTGTCCGAATTGACTACGGGCGTTTCGGCTCGCTCGCCCTATGCTGGTTGCAAGCTCCCTCGTTGCGCGGAACCCGTGCAGGGAGGGGCGGCGGCATCCCCACCCAGGGATGCGTCGCGAACATCACGACGCCGGCGCTGGCCGGCCTGGAGCCAAAAATGAAGCATACCGATCTGCTTGGCAACCCATTCAGCGAAGCCACCGAAGCGGCGCTCGAGAAGTATGCCGAGGCGCTTCACCAGTTCCACTGCTACCAGGGAGACCCCGTGCAGACCATCGAATCCGCGGTCGAAGAGGCCCCCGGGTTCGTGATGGGACACCTGATGCACGCCTGGCTGCACCTGCTGAGTACCGAGCCGGAAGCGGCTGCGGTGGCGCGCGCGGACCTCGAGCGTGTCGCCGAACTGCCACTGAACCGCCGCGAGCGCGGGCATGCCGACGCGGTCGCCGCATTCGCTGCCGGCCGATGGCATGCGGCGTGCCGCATCCTCGAAGACGTCTCGATCGAGTATCCCCGCGACGGGCTGGCGTTGCAGGCGGGACACTTTGGCGACTACCTGCGCGGCGACTCCCGCATGCTCCGGGACCGGGTTGCCCGCGTCGTCGGGCGATGGAGTCCGTCGGATCCCGGCTGCCACGCGATCTTCGGGATGTTCGCCTTTGGCTGCGAGGAGACCGGCGATTACCCGGGTGCCGATCACTTCGGCCGGCGCGCGCTGGACCTGGAGCCCGACGATGCCTGGGCCCACCATGCCGTCGCCCACGTCTTCGAGATGCAGGGCCGTAGCCGGGAGGGCATCGAATGGATGCGCGAGCGGCAACCGCACTGGGCCCAGGACAACTTTCTGGCCGTGCACAACGGGTGGCACTGGGCGTTGTTCCATCTCGACCGGGGCGAGATCGACGAGGTGCTGGCTCTGTTCGACGGACCGATCCATGGCTCCCGTTCCACCGTCACGGTCGACCTGATCGATGCCTCGGCCCTGCTGTGGCGGCTGCAACTGCTGGGGATCGATGTCCGGTCGCGCTGGGAGACCCTGGCCCGGGATTGGCGTGCAGCGGCACGTCCCGGGCTGTATGCCTTCAACGACTTCCACGCGATGATGGCCTGGGTCGGCAGCGGCGACGGGGATCGTACTGCGCAGTGGAGCACGGCGCAGACGGAGCAGACTCCACAGGACAGGGGTGATCACGCGGCGATTGCCGAAAAGGTCGGCGCACCGTTGCTGCAAGCGCTGGCCGCCTTCGGTCGCGGTGACCATGCACAGGCCCTGGCGTTATTGCGCGCGGTGCGACCGATCGCCCAGCGCATGGGCGGCAGTCACGCCCAGCGCGACGTAATCGGTCTCACGATGGTCGAGGCGGCACGGCGCAGCGGACACCGGGAACTCGCGAGGGCCCTGGTTGCGGAGCGCGTGCACCTGAAGCCGGACAGCGCCTACAACCGTGCGCTCGACCTGCGGATGGCTGCCTGAGCCGATGGTGGTTCGACCCTGTCGGGGGGCACGGAGCGATCCCGGGTCTCACCGCCGGGTCATGGTCTCGATCGCCTTGGCCAGCGCAATGGTCACTCGCGTCATGGTTTCGTAGTCCAGCCGGTCCGGGGTGTCGCCCGGCCCGTGATAGTGCGGATTTCGGAAGTTGGCTGTGTCGGTCAGCATGATGGCCGGGTAACCCATTTGCTGGAATGCCCAATGGTCGGAGCGCAGGACGTCTCGCAGCAGTTCGGGGGCGGCCAGGCCCTCGGAAGGAACGTCCGCGTGTTCGCGGAAGGCCTCGAGGGCCTGGCGAACGAGCGCCCGTGCGCTCAGGCTGCCGACGACGGCGACGAAATTGCCTCGCTCCGGGTAGAAATGGCCGAGCAACGGTGGGTACGACTGACTGCCGGGTTCGTCGCTGTAATAGCCCAGCATCTCCAGCGAGATCATGCCGACGATGTCGTCGCCCCGTTCCAGGGCCGCATGGGCATAGCGCAGACTGCCCATGGCGGCGGTGCCGAAAAACGGCTCCTCCTCGTTGACGAAGGCGACCAGGTGCAGGGATTGGTCGAGCTCTGCATCGCGTAACAGGCGGGCCAGTTCGAGCAGAACGGCGACACCCGAGGCGTTGTCGTCGGCGCCGGGACTCCCGCGCACCGTGTCGTAGTGGGCGCCGATCACGAAGATCTGGCTGGGCAGCGCATCGCCCGGCAGTCGCACCTCGATGTTGTGGAACGCTTGGTCCCGCGTCGGAACAGGATGGCGGATCGGCTCGTGGCCGGCCTCCCGGAGGGTGTGGTCGATATAGTCGGCGGCCGCCTGCTTGGCTTCGGGCTGCCAGTAGTTGCGCGCGCCGATTTCGTCCGCCAGCATCCGGACATGTTCTTGCAGGCGGTCGCGCAGCGCCCGCCCTTCGGTGTCCAGGGGCGCTGGCGTTCCCTGATAAGACGCTCCCGGCATCTGCAGCATCATCCAGTAGGCCGCTCCCGCTGTGGCCAGGGCAAGCAGCAGAAGCAGCCCAAACGCGACGATGACTGCGCGGGGCAATGTCGAGCGTCCCAAATCTCCAGATCGATGGCTGGGATCCGGCCGGGATGCGCGCGGCTTGCTGACCAAGACAAGCGAAGCTACATGCCGATCAGTTCGGCATGGACCCCGGTATCGGTGACCGTGTCCAGGATCTTGCGGCTGTCGATCAGGTCCGGGTTGTACTCCACGAGCATGAGATGGGGGGTGTGTTCGTGGCTGGCCGCAGCCATGACCCCATCCAGGCTGCGCAGCTTGTCCTGAATGCCCTCGCGCTCCTCGCCGGCGACCGTCTCGTCGATATGAATCGTCACGTCCACCATCTTGTCGGTCATCGCAGCCTCCTCGATGTTGTCTGTCCCTGGTGTGGTTCGTCCAAAACGGGCGTCGCACGGTGTCGAACGGCGCCTCACCTATTGGGACCGACCCGATCCGCGACCGTTCACGATGCAGCAGGGCGCGCGCGTGTTACCTCGGCCTGAGGCAATGCGGCAGGCGCTCCTGCAAGGAATGCAGCGTGATGCCGAGGTCCGCGAAGGTGCCTACGCCGTCACGGACGATGTCATCCGGCTCCTTGGTCCTGGGTCAGGGGCGGGTGGGCCAGGGCCTCGTCAAGGCCGTCAGGATCCTTAGTGCGGCGTTTTCCGTGGCAAAAAGGGCCGTTTAAGGCTCGTGAGCAGGCATTTTATTGGGGTTTTTCAAATATTTTCAATGGCATGGCTTGGTCCGACCCCGGGATGGCCCGGGATGGTTTGTTCAGGTGCGGGGCGGGGGGCTACCATCGGGGTGCCCGTTGTTATGCGCTGTCGGAACAGGGAGTGCCTATGTCGCAAGTGAACACAGCCCTTCGAACGTTGATCGATCACGCCGTGGACCCGCTGAAGACGGAAGCGGGTCTGCATGGCTTTCTGACCGCCTGTTTGCTCGCGCCGGAGGAAATGCCCTTGGCAGGGTGCCTCGAGGCGGGATTTGGCGTGTCGTCGTCGGAGGATCTGGTGCCGGATGCCCATGCCGCGCTGCAGCGTATCCTCGAGCAGATCAACGACACCCTCCGGGCCGGCAATTTCCGCTTCGACCCACCACTGTCCGTGACGGAGGCCGAGCGATGGTGCAAGGGCTACGTGGCCGGTATCGCGGTCGCGGATCGAGCCTGGTCGGCATGGAACGACGACAACATTGATGCGGCCAAGGCGATGCTCGCGATCCAGACGATCGCCAACCCGGAACTGCGCGGGCTGTTTGTTCCCGCCGCGGCCGGCCCCGACGGTGCTGCGACGAGCGAAGAGCTGGCAAGGGTCCTCGCCCCGGCGGTGCGCAAAATCGCGATCTTCCGGTTGGCCGACGAGCAGACCTGGGAATATCTGCACGATGAGGATCCCTTCTACGAGATATGGCCGGATGCGGATCTGGCGGAAATGGACGACGAGGAACT
>SKJG01000110.1 GCA_007116035.1 Thioalkalivibrio sp. | reverse complement strand
CTTCCCGCCCCAACGGTCACTGGACCACGCGCCATGGGCTCCAGCCTCCGCTCCGTTTACAGCCTGCTGCTGGGCATGGGCATCCTGCTGATGGGGTCCGGGCTCATTGGCACGCTGCTGGGGCTGCGCGCGCAATCCGAGGGCTTTTCCGAACTGGCCATCGGCATGGTCATGTCAGCCTTCTTCATTGGCTATATCGTCGGCTCCTGGCTGATTCCCGCCGTGATCGCCCGGGTGGGGCACATCCGCACCTTCGCCGTCCTTGCCGCCGTATCGGCGGTCGCGGCGCTGGCACACGCCCTCTGGGTGGACCCGGTGGTGTGGTGGTTCCTGCGCCTGATCAACGGCATCAGCCTGCTCGGCAGCTACATGGTGATCGAGAGCTGGCTGAACGAGCAGGTCGTGGAGAATCGCGGCCAGGTGTTCGCGGTGTACATGATGACGGCCCTGCTGGCGCTCGGCGCCGGGCAATTCCTGCTCCTGCTCTACGGTCCGGAGGCGGTCCAGAGCTTCATGCTGGTGGCGATACTGTTTGCGCTGGGGCTGATCCCCATCGCGCTGACGCCGGTCACGCAGCCGGTGCCGATCCAGACCGCGCGCCTGCCACTGCGGGATCTTTATCGGCGTGCCCCGGTCGGCACCGTGGGATCCGGCGTCTCCGGCCTCGTCACCGGGGCCTTTTGGGGCCTCGCCGCGGTATTCGCCCGTGAAATCGGGCTCAGCGATGCCGGCGTTGCAGCGTTTTTGAGCGCCGCGATCTTCGGGGGCGCGATGCTCCAGTATCCGATCGGCCACGCGTCCGATGGCAGGGACCGGCGCAAGGCGCTGATGATCGTGTCCGGCCTGGCCGCGCTCGGTTCGGTGGGCATCTACCTGGCGATCGGGCAGGCACCGATCGTGATCGTCGCGCTCGGCCTGCTGTGGGGCGGATTCGCGTTCTCGCTGTATGCGCTCAGCGTGGCCCAGACCTATGACCGGCTCGAATCCTCCGAGGCGCTGGAGGCGACACGGGGGTTGCTGCTGATGAACGGCATCGGCTCGGCTGTGGGGCCGATGCTGGCGGGGCTCATCCTGTTCATCGCCGACGCCTCCGTGCTTCCGCTGGCCTTTGCCAGCCTGCTGTTGGGCTACATTTTTTATGTGTCGCTGCAACTGCGCCGGGAGACGCCGGTGCCGCCCAGACAGATGACGGACTTCGTGCCGGTGATGCGCACGAGCCCCGTCTCCGCGGACATCGACCCACGCACGGAATCCGACCCCCACGAGACCGTCGCGCTGCACCCGACCGAGGAACCGGACCCGCATCGTGATCCCGAGGCGTCCTGACCAGGGATTGACGGCAGCAACGGATCTTCGTCCCTACCATGCCCCCCTGTCGCCTGAGCCGCAATCCTGAGGGGGCAAGCAGCATGGTCGCGCGAACTTGCACCGAGCGGGCGGCGCTGAACGCGACGACCATGGTCTGGGCGTTCTTTGCGCGATCGCTGACCACCTAACGCGTTTCCCCCAAGGTCAGCGGATGACGCGCACCGGTGGGGTCGCCTCTGGTAGACTTCGGCCGGCACCCGCCCCTCCCCATGGACGATGGCCAGCCGATTCATCGAACAGCTTCGTCGGTCCCAGGCTCATGCCGCCAGTGGCCTGCGCAACACGCAGCAGTTGCGATACCAACTGGAGTTGGGCGCAGAGGCACTGCACCTGGGCCTGCAAGTCGCCACCGTGGCACCGAACGGAGGCGTGGAGGCGACCGTACCGTACCGGCTGCAGCCCGCACACCTGCACCACCCGCCCCCGTTTCTCACTGCCGCGGACCGCGAACTCCTGGACGCGCTATCCCGGGACACTCCCGGCTGGACCCAGGCCAGTGCGGGCTGCCTCCCCAATTCGCTGGATCTGGTCTGGGTCCGGCGACTATTGGACACCGGGCGAGTCTTCGATTCAGACGGAAACCCGTTGTTCTGGGGCGCGCCCGTTGCCGCCGGATGCGGCTGGCAAATCGACCCCGACGACGGTTGCCAGCGTCTCACCTGGGAACTGCCTGAACCTCTGCGGCCCTTGCCCATGGATGCCCCGGCCTACTGGGACCTCGCGACGGGGCGCTGCGGGGAAATCCGCTCGGACCATCCGGTACAGGCCCGTGCCTGGTTTGCACGGGCACCGGCGCTGTTGCCCGATGCGGTGGCCGGCTTCCTGAGCCGCGAGGGCGCCCGCCTGGCCTCCTGGGGGCTGCCGCAGCCGAGAGCGCTGGCCCCGAGGCGGATACAGGCGATGCCGGGTGGCATGCTCCGGCTATTCAGCCTTCCCACGGCCGCTCCGGGAGCACGCGACCGCCTGCGGCTCTTGTTCCGCTACGCCCATGGGGGGAAGGAGGTTCTGTTCGAAGCCGGCGAAGCCACCGGCGAACGCACTGCGGTGTTGCCAGAACTCGGACAGCGCCTGATCTTTCGGCGTGACCCGGTTCATGAACGCGCACTTCGGAAACAGCTGCACGAGACCCTCTCCACCTGCGGTCCCCAGGTATTGGACGACGGCGACATCGCGTTCGCGGAGTCCCGGGCCTGGGTGGATACAATGACGCGGGTGCTGCCAGGGCTGCGCAGCGAAGGCTGGAGAGTCGAGATCGATCCCGGCTTCAGCCAGAATTGGGTGCGTCCGGACTCAATCGGCGTGGAGACCCGGTGGCTGGATCGGGATTGGTTCGAACTGGCCCTTCAGATTGAGCTGGATGGGGAACCGATCGCGCTGCTCCCGTTGCTGGCCCGGCTGCGCGGCGCGTACCCACTTTCGGAACTTCAGCAACTGAATCCGAACCAGGAGATTCCGCTGCCCCTGGACGACGGCCGCCAGGTTCTGCTGCCGGCGGGCCGTGTACTCAACTGGATTCGGATCCTCGGGGAACTGGAAGACGGGGACACAACGCGAGCCCATCTGAGGCTGCCGGCCTCCCAGACCACACGGATCGCGCAGCTCGATGACGGCGAAACAGCGTTCAGTGCCAGCAGCACCAGCCTACTCGAACAGGCCCGCGCCCTGCGCAGCGGAGTGACCGCCGAGGACTTCCGGAGTCCGCCGGGGCTGCAGGCGGAGTTGCGGGACTACCAACGCCTTGGCGTCGCCTGGCTGCAGCAGCGACAACGCCTGGGCCTGGGGGGCATTCTGGCCGATGACATGGGGCTCGGGAAGACGCTGCAGGTCCTCGCGCACCTAATGCTGGAGCGTGCCGAGGGCCGCCTGCGCAGCCCGGCCTTGGTGGTCACCCCCACCAGCGTACTCGGAAACTGGCTGGCGGAGGCCCGCCGCTTCTGCCCCGAGCTGCGGGTATTGCTCCTGCACGGCGCGGCCCGGCAACAGCAGTGGGCGGCTGCGGACCGGTTCGAACTGCTGATCACTTCCTACACGGTGCTCGCCAACGACCTCGACCAATGGCAAGAGCGGGAGCTTTCGGCGGTGTTCCTCGACGAGGCACAGGCCATCCGCAATCCGCGCACCCGTATCCACCGCTCGGTACGCGCCTTGCGCGCGTCGTCACGTTTCTGTCTCACCGGCACACCGCTGCAGAACCACCTGGGCGACCTCTGGGCGCTGTTCGATTTTGTCCTCCCCGGCTGCCTCGACAGCGAGACTCACTTCCGCCGACGCTATCGTCGCCCGATTGAGGACGACGGCGACGCACTACGCGCGCAGGTCCTATTCGAACGCATCGCCCCATTCCTGCTGCGGCGAACGAAGAGAGAGGTCGCGTCAGATCTCCCAGCCAAGACAGAGGTGACCCTGCGACTGCCGCTCGAGGGGGCGCAACGCGAACTGTACGAGATGGTGCGCCAGCGCAGCCTGGAACAATTACACGGAGCCCGCGGCGAGCACGGCCCGGACCGGCTGAATGTGCTCAATGCCCTGCTGCAGCTGCGGCAGGTCTGCTGCGATCCTCGGCTGCTCGATTCCGAGCGCTACCGGGATACGGGTTCGGCCAAGCGCGAGCACCTTCTCTCGATGGTCCGGGAACTGGTCGAGGAAGGGAGGGTGATCCTGGTATTCTCACAGTTTCGCCGCATGCTGGAGTGGATCTCCAGGGACTTGATCGAGGCCGGCATTGAGCACCGGATGCTGACGGGGCGCACGCACGATCGACAGACCGTGATCGATGCGTTTCAGCAAGGTGCCGGCCAGGTCTTCCTGATCAGCCTGAAGGCAGGCGGCACCGGGCTGAACCTGACGCGGGCCGACACCGTGATCCACTTCGACCCCTGGTGGAACGATGCGGCCGAGAGCCAGGCCACCGACCGCGCCTACCGCATCGGGCAGACCCAGCCCGTGTTCGTGTACCGGCTGCTGGCCGAGGATACGGTTGAGGAACGGGTGCATGCATTACAGGTACACAAACGCGGGCAACTCGAGGCCGTTTACATGGCGGCCGAGCAGGAGAGCGAGCGACTCAGGCTCACGCATTCCGACCTCCTTGGGCTGCTGGAGCCCGATTCGTGAACGTGCGCGTGAAGATATGCGGTGCGTCTGCCCTCTACCCAGTTGCAGGAGAGGGAACATTCATGGCGACCTGCGCACCGCCCATCATCTTACGGGTTGGCGCGTATCGCCATGACCAGCAGGAATACTGAATTCCAGACCAGCGGACTGCCGCGGCTCGATCTTGCCACGGTGGAACGGCAGGTCCAGCAGACCGGTGCCTACTCCGTGCTCGAGTGGCTGTTGGAATCGGCATTGCTGCCCTATCCAGCCTACGAACGTTGGCGCCAGGGGGCTATTCCCTGCCTGGAAGCGGCGATTGAAGCCCCAGCGGAGCACTGGGCTCAACGGCTCCAGCAGGGCGAGGCACACGCCCGGTCGCTGCACCTCGCGCACGAGGCGCAAACCTACTTCGACTGGCGCCCCGGTCACAGCGAACACGCACTGGCGCTGAGCCCGGATCCGGCCCGCCGCGCGCTGCTGGCGCAGCGCTGGGCGCGACCTGCCGACCTGCCCCAGCTCGATCTCTTTCTCGACAACGGCGCCAGCGCAGCGGAAAACGACCTCCACCGTGCACTGGCGGCACGCAACGCGGCGGGTGCCGCGCAGAGCTACGAGCGCCTGTGCCGAATCGCCCCGAACCACTGCGGGCTCGGGGAGTATGAGGTGCTGGTGCTGTACGCGCGTCACCTCCAGCAGGTGGCGGCGATCCCGCCCGAAGCCTGCGCCGAAGAGATGGAAGGTCTGCTGGAGGAGATCGCGCCTTTGGCACACGCACGCCTGCGCGCGCGGGCGCGGGATTACCTGGCACCCGCCTGGCGGCGTCTCGCCGGGGCCCTCCCCCGGGACCGCTTTGATCCCGGTCGTCCGGATTTGCACGCGAGTTGCGCTGAGCTGCGCATCCCGGACTGGGACGCGGTCATCGCTTCGGTACAGGCGGTTCCGGATCACGCGGAACACGCTGCCCTGCTGTCGCGCCTGGCCCTGGCCCTTCAGCACCGAAAGGGACACGAGGCTGCGATGCTGACCTGGGCTCGCTGCAGTGAGCTGGCACCGGACCCGTCGCCGGCCGATCTCACCCGGGATGCGTCGCCACGCCTGTACCGCCACGCGCTCGCCTTCGAGGACCTCGACGAGCCGCTCGAACCCTCGGATTTCCCCGCCTGGCTGCTGCTGCAGGAACCCGGCCTGCTGCATTACCTGAACCGGCCCACTTCACCCGTTCCGGTTGGCGCAACATTCCTGGCAATGGCCGAACTCCTGCAGACCCGTGCGCGCGGTGCCGACGAGGTCGCGGCCCGACGGCGCCTGCAGGAGTTGCGGCCACCGCTTCTACGGGCCTACCTGAACCGCGGGTCCCAATAATAGTCCCGTACATCGAGCCCCACGACTCTCCTGGGGGACCAGGATGACTCGGCCTGCGGCCTCGCCCTTCGGGCGCCCGCGCTGCGCGCGGCCGTGGTGCTCCGCTGCGCTCCGCGCTCGAACCTTCCAGGTTCGAACCCTGGACCGACCT
>SKJG01000105.1 GCA_007116035.1 Thioalkalivibrio sp. | reverse complement strand
GCGCTCGCTTCCGGTCGTCTATCGGGAGCGCAACGGATTCGGGAACTCCCCCCAGCTCAGCGCGTGGCTGACAGGGCGGGTCGCCTTGAGCGTCACGATGTATTCCTTGCCGAACAGGTCGAAAGCGACGCGCGCGCCGAGGGGAAAGGCATGGGGCGGGAACAGGAGCACGCCGATCTCGGGCCTTCCGCGATCACGGAAGAAGAAGCCGGGGCGAACGACATCGACGGGGGTCTCGTAATCGATGAGGTGCAGTTGGGTCGGCCAGCACGCCTCCGCCAGATACTCCGCACCCAGCGAGACATGCCCGTCGCTGCCGAAACGCAGCCAGCGGATGACGCCGAGCTTCCAGAGGATTTTCTCCTGGTCCGCAATCCGCAGCGCGACGAGGCTGCCGCCGGAGAGCCCGCGTGTCGGGGCCTGCAGCAACAGGGACACGTTCCCGGCGCCGACATTCCGGAGCCAGGCACAGGTGATCATGGCGTTCTGCGCTGCGGCTGCCTCGACCTCGACCTCGACCTCGGGCTGTTCGTCGCTCCCGCGCAGGGTGGATTCCCAGGTCTCGACCAGGTGTTGCAGCCGCCTCGGCGACAGCCATTCGACCTCCTGCATGACCGGAGGCGCCTTGCCCCCGATGTCCATGCTGCCCCGCGCCTCGCGATACCCGAGGCCGGCCTTGAACACCTCCGGTATTCCGAGCGGATCATCAACGGATGCGGCAAAGAAGCCGCCCGGCATGAGATCCGACATGACGGCGGACGGTGAGCGCTTGCCGTGGATATCCGAATGAATCAGAGCATGGCTCTCGAGCAGGCCCGTCACCGCGACGACAGGCCCGGCGTGGGCGGGCCCCTCGTTGAACTGGGTGACGAGCGGGACGGCCCAGCGCTTGCGCAAGCGCCGGTCCAAGGGCTCGGCACCCTCCTGCGCAGCCGATGGGGCCTTCGGTGGCGTCGCGCGCAACGCGGCCGTCACCGGCTGCAGCTCGATGAGCCGAGCGCTGGCGTCTTCTGCCGGCGGCATACCGACGATGAGCGAGGGAGGCGCATCCCCGTCCAGCGACATCCAGAGCCGCGCGGAGGTCTCGGGCAGGGTGCCGGCAGCCGCGGGGAGCTCCGAACACTGAACCGGGACCGACTGAACCCACTGCGCCAGCGCCTCGATCTCGTCCGGATGCAACGACCAAACGTGACCGGCCGCGAGGACGCCGATCCGCGCCGCCACCCGCTCGATGCTGTCGGGCGCGAAGGACAGACCACCGGCATCCTCGGTGCCAGGGTCGGAGATCAGCCCGAGCTCCCGCGCAACCGCGACAATGCGATGGATCCTACGCCATGTCCCCTCGGGCTCGAGCTCGTGCAGGCGCCAGTACTGCAGGCACATGCAACCGATCAGGACCAGGGCCCGGCGCAGATGCCGGCCGATGTCCGGGGCGGACAGGGGCTCCTGATCCGGGCCCTCCTCGACCAGACGCAGGCGGGCTATCGCCAGTTCCTGCAGCAGCTCCAAGTGCGTTCTGGCGAGTGGCTTATCGTCACCTGCCTGCGGCGGATGCAGATCCCGCAACGGACTTTCGATCCGCCCGAGGACCAGGCCCGCCTGCGCGTCGAGTCGGTCGGTGAGTTCCGGGAGTTCGGCGTGCCCGATCGTCGTTCGATTCATGATGCGGGCTACGTCCAGCAACCGCTTGACGGCACCGGTCGGATCATTCGTCGGCACGCTGTCGAGCCACGCGACGAGACGCGCCGGGGTTGCGCCCGCAGCCCCCTCTGCCGTTTCCGGCTGACGCGGAGGCAGGTCGAATCCGGAAGATGGCTGCCGTTCGTTCATTCAGATCCGTTCTCGCTCGAGGCGAGTTCGATACTAGCGGACACTGCGCGCAGGGAACAGCCCGGTGTCCAGACGACTTGCGGAACGGTTTCTAGAGACGGGACGGCACGGCCCGAGGATGCGGCTGGAGCCCGTCAGGACCGGCAACCCAAAATGGGAACACCTCGGGACATCCCCTTTGCATGCGATGGTCGCTCCGAATCATTCCCACCACGAACCGCCGCGGCCGGAATGATGGGCTGCCCGGATATTTCCGCTAGACTCGGATCAGGAGAACCCACGTCAGGGAGGACGAACCATGACCCTGCCCAAAGAGGCTTCCGGGATGACGCGCGCCGAGTTCCTCGCCTGGGAGGAAGAACAACCCACCAAGCATGAGTTCGTGGGCGGTGAGGTGTTTGCGATGGTGGGCGCGCGCCAGATCCACGTGATCGCAACCCTCAACGTCGCCGCGCTGCTCAAGGCACATCTCCGCGGCCGTCCCTGCCGGGCCCTGATCTCCGACATGCAGCTGGAGGTCGAATCGGCGGATGCGGTGTTCTACCCCGACGTGATGGTCACTTGCGATCCACGCGACCTGCACGCCGAGCGCACGCTGCGCCACCCCACGGTGATCATCGAGGTGCTCTCGGACAGCACGGCCGCCTACGACCGCGGCCAAAAGTTCGCGCTGTACCGGCAGATTGACGCGCTTCAGGAATATGCACTGATCGACCCCGAGCGACGGAGCGTGGAGGTCTTCCGCCGCACCGAGACCGAAGACTGGCTGCTGGCGACCCGCGACAGCCAGCGCGGCCTGGTGCTGCGATCGCTGGACTTCGAAGCGCCGCTTGCCGCCGTCTTTGAGGACATCGGGGCGGGCGAGCCCGGTCCGGAGTGATTTCCCGCTCCCCGGCCGCAAACGCAGGCTACCCGCAAGCGCGATTTGGACTTGGCGAGGAACCGTCACCGCCCTCTGCTGACGGCGCCGGACAAAGTCCGGGACACACAAGGACGCCTCCCTTGTTGCGCGGGCGAGAACTCCGGGATACCCACTTCGCTTGACCCGGGAGGCCAAACGCGGCTTCATTGCCGGCGACACCGCGCGCCTGCTGGAGCGCCGGGCCGATGCTTTTCGATCAAGGGACGACCGATGGGTAAGACGCGTGACGACACCGGCGCGACGATTCACTGCTCCGGCCGCGCCGAACTGGCCGCCACCTGGATCGTCAGCCTGTTTCTGGTCGGCTTCATCTGGATGCTGTGGTTCATCTTCCGCGAGCAGCCGCCGGCGTTACCGCGCGGGGTCGAGGCGCACTGGTTCCACCCCGTCGCCACCGCCGTGGCCGTGCTGGTCACGCTGGCGGCTGCGGGCGTGGTCCTGGCAGCCACGCGCAACTGGCGGCTGCTCGGTCCGGCACGGTTGCAGATGGATCCGTTCCCGGCCGGACCCGGCGGCGAAGTCGGCGGCGTGATCGAACTGGCCGCGCGTCCCGGGGCGCAGGACCGCGTTGTGCTTGCCCTGCAGTGCATTCGCCGCCGGCGCAGCAGCTCGGGCCGGAACAGCAGCTGGCACGAAACCGTGCTGTGGGAAGACGAAGGCATGCCCTACATCGAGGCTGCCGGACGCGGGACACGGCTGGTGATGCGGTTTCCGATCCCCGCGGAGCAACCCCCGAGCCGGCATGGCGGCGACGAACAGGTCGTCTGGCGCCTCTATCTGGAGGCGGACCTCGCGGGACGGACCCTGCGCCGCCAGTTCACGCTGCCGGTCGGCGATCGTCCGAACCCGGCCCGGGCGCTGCAGAGCTATCCGCTGACACCCAGCCGCCCGGTGGAGAAACACCTGCCCGGGCAGTGGGTGCGAGAGACCCGCCAGGCGGGGTGGACCGTCTTCCGCTTTCCCGCCTTCCGGCACCTGAAGGCAACCCTGAGCCTCGCGGGTTTCGGCCTGCTGTTTTTCGGGGTGACCGGCGGGGTGATGCTGTGGATGAACCTCACGGGCCAACGCGGGGATCCGCCGCTGGTGTTCCCGATCGTGCTCCTGGTCTTCGCCTTCCTGATGGTGCTGCCCGTGTTCTGGCTACCTTTCAGCCTCCACGTTTCGGCTTCCCCCGAGGGTCTGCGCATACGCCGGTACTGGCTCGGGCTGCCGGTTGGAAGCCGGCAACTGGCGCGCGCCGAGCTGAGCGGCTTCAGCACGAAGAGCGGCAATCAGGTGCGTTTCGGCAACCAACGCCAGGAGGTCTTCTACCACCTGGTGGCGCAAACCGCAGACGGACGCAAGCGGCGTTGCAGCGCGGGGCTGCCGGGCCCGGCAGCCATCCAGCGCTACGAGGAGCAGCTCAAGGCTGCCCTGGATTGGCGCTGACAGGAGCCAGCCGGGATCGGACCCCGGCGGGCTCCGGAGAGGGTTCTGCCCGCAGGGTGTCGATGACGTCGCGGACGGCGTCGGTGTCCCATTCGATGGCGGTGTTGACCGAGTAGCGGATCCGGCCCTGGCGGTCGAGGATGAACGAGCTGGGGAAGGCGAAGACGCCCCACTCGCCGGATACCCGGCCGTCCTGGTCCATCAGCACCGGGAAGTCCACCGCGATCTCGCGCATGAACGCGAGAATGTGCTCGGGCTCCTCGCGGAAGTTCACGGACACGATCGCGAATTCCCCTTCGTCGTAGGCGGCGGCAAGGCGGTTCATGGACGGAATCTCGTGTACGCAGGGCGGGCACCAGGTCGCCCAGAAGTTCACCAGCGTGACCCGGCCCAGGCTGTCGGCAAGCTCGTGGTGGTCACCGCGGGCATCGACCAGCGCGTACTCGGGCGCCGGGCGCGGCGCACGTTCGATCAGGCCGTAGGCAGGGGCAATCGGCACCTCGGCCCGTTCGTCGAGCGCTGCGACCTCGGTGGGGCGCGGAGCCACGGCGAGCAGCCGCGCCGCCTCGAGCAACTGGTTCGGCGTGTCCATGATCGCCTGGCGCACCTCCTGCGGCATGGCGCCAGCTGTCGTCGTGTCCAGGGCCTTGTTTTCGGGCGCGTCCGAATGCAGCAGGTAGTAGTCACGGACCTGGTCGATCATCCACGCATAGGCCGGGCTGCCGGCCGTGTAGAACGTCTCCAGCAACTGGCTGAGGCGTTCGCGGTTGCTGCCCAGCGCCGGCTGGAAGATGGCCACCGGCATGTTGGTGGCAGCGACGATGCCCAGCAGCTCCGGCTCCTCACCGGCCACCGGGGTGCCGCGGTAGAGGTTGGGAAACAGCAGGATCCCGCCGGCGACAGCGCTGGTATCCACGGCCTGCTGCTGCCAGGTCCGCAGCCCGCGCAAAAGCGGCACGGTCATGCGGTCGCAGGTCACCAGAACGATGGGGCCGCGCCCCGAACGCACGGCGGCGTCGAGGAGTGCGGCCACGGGCGCGCCATCCAGGTTTCGGATCGCATCGCTGCTGCGCTGGAGCAACAGGGAGTCCAGGAGATCGGTGCGCCAGACGGTGGCGCCGCGCTCGGCCAGGGTCTGGATCAGCGCATTCGGGGTCTCCAGTTCCCCGTACTGGTTGACCAGCCACAGGAACAGCGGCCCGTCACCTTCCGCACCGAACTCGTAGACGTCCAGACGATCGCCGCCGTCCAGGTCCACGGCGAATCCCGCCTGGGCAAAACCCGGCGCCAGGACCAAGACCAGGGCCATCGAAGAAATCCATTTGAGAAAGGCCAACACCTGGGGCACGCTCGCTTCAACGAAAACGGTGATTTGCAAGTCTAGACAACCCAGCCTGCAAGAGGGTCCATGAGCGATTCCAACAGCGTCATTCCCGGCAATCTCTTCGCCGCGTTGCCGGCGCTGCACGACGGCGAGGTCTTCGAGGAGATCCTGCGCTGTCGGAACGTACGCGTCGAGCGCATCGTCAGCAGCGCCCGACCGGAGTCGACGCTCTACGATCAGTCCCAGGACGAATGGGTCTGCCTGCTGCAGGGCGAGGCCGAACTCTGGGTCGCCGGCCAGCGCATACACCTGAAGCCCGGCGACCACTGCTTCATCCCCGCGCACACGCCACACCGCGTGCTGCACACCTCGGCTAATCCACCTTGCATTTGGCTGGCCGTCCATATCGACCACGCCCCGGGCTGAGGCGCCGGAGGGACCGAGCGCAGCGGTGACAACCCGAGGGAAGCGCCTCCCCCATCGCGGCCGGAG
>SKJG01000059.1 GCA_007116035.1 Thioalkalivibrio sp. | reverse complement strand
TTGGGGGTCTCGAAGCTTGCGCGCCGGCGTCTCGGCCTGCGCTTGGGCCGGCGCCTGTTTGCCAGTCTGCATAGCCGTCTGGCCCCGCGCCTGCGTCTGGTCGTCGCCGGCGGTGCGGCGCTGGATCCTGAGCTGGGACGCAAGCTGCAGGCGCTGGGCTGGGAAGTGGCCACCGGCTACGGGCTCAGCGAGACTTCTCCGATCCTGACCTACAACCCGCCCGACCGTTTGCGGCTGGAGGCAGCGGGTCTGGCTCTGCCCGGCGTGGAACTCGCCATCGACGATTCCGACTCCTCCGACGGACGTGGCGAGGTGATGGCCCGGGGTCCGAACGTCTTCGCCGGTTACCTGAATCTCCCGGAGAAAACCGAAGAGGTCCTCGACGAGGACGGCTGGTTCCGCACCGGGGACACGGGTGAGCTGGACGACGATGGCTATCTGCATCTGCACGGTCGCGAGTCGTCGATGATCCTTCTCTCCGGGGGCGAGAACGTCGATCCGGAACGCGTTGAGGATGCGTTGCAGGCCCTCGACGAGCTGCGGGAGGTGGGCGTTCTCGAACACGACGATCGTCTTGCAGCCGTCGTCGTCCCGGAATCGAAGCTGTTGCGCGAGGTGACCGGTGAGGATCTCGAGAAGCGGGTGAAGAATGCGGTGAAGGAGGCTGCCAAGGAACTGCCCAGCCACCATCGGCCGGGGACCATCCGTATTGCACTGGATCCTCTGCCACGAACGCGCCTGGGCAAACTGCGCCGGCACAAACTGGATGAGCTGTTCGAAAAACTGGGGGAAAGCGACGCCGTTTCCGAGGCGAAACCCGAACCCGTATCACCCGAATCCATGGCACCCGAGGACCAGCAACTGTTGTCGGACCCCGGCGCGGAGCAGACCTGGAAATACCTGGCGGAACGTTTTCACGATCTGCGTCTCACCCCCGACAGCAGCCTGGCGGAGGAACTGGGAATCGATTCGCTCAGTTGGGTGGACCTGACGCTGGCGCTGCAGGACCGTGCCGGCATCGACCTCGACGACTCGGCGATCGAGCGGGTCGAGACGGTGCGCGATCTGTTGCAGGAGGCCGCGGGCGCCTCCGAGGCCAAGGAGGGGCGTGGCGAGTTGAAGAAACAGCTCAAGGAACCCGAATCACTGCTCGACGATGAACAGATGCAGGATCTGGAGCCGCCCGGACCGGTACGCCGGATCCTTGGGCGGATCGTGCTGGGGCCGGCCCGGCTCGTGGGCCGGTTGCTGTTGCGTGTCGAGATTCAGGGGCAGTTTCCGGACGACGGGCCGTATCTGATCGCGCCGCGCCACCTGAGCTTCGTCGATCCCTTGGCGCTGCTTCCCGCCCTCAGCAGAAAGCAGCTCGAATCGCTTTACTGGGCCGGCCTCGAGGCCTACCTGTTTTCCAACCGTCTCACCCGCGCATTCAGCCGCACCGCCCGTATCCTGCCGATCGATCCGGGTTCGGCACCGCGAAGAAGCCTGGCCATTGCGGCGGCCTGCCTTGAGCGCGGTCACAGTCTGATCTGGTTTCCCGAAGGTGAGCGTTCCCCGGACGGCAAGCTGCAGCGCCTGCGGCCCGGTATCGGGCTGGTCCTGGCGGCGCAGCGGGTACCGGTGATTCCTGTGTGGATCGACGGCACACGGGAAGTGATGCCGCCGGGACAACGCTTCCCGCGCCCGGGGAAGGTGCGGTTGATCATCGGTGATCCGATTTCCCCCGATTCCTACGGGACGGATGAGCGGGAGATCGTCGAGACCTTGCAATCCGGATTAGAGGACCTGGGCCAGGCGTCGAAGTCAGGCGACTGAAGATTCGATAAACCGTGAACATCGGGGCGTCCGCGCCGCTTCTGGTGCGATCGCTGCCGATCGGAGAACGACAGGAGGACCTGCACAATGAGCAAGGAACCGTTGACGCTGAGACTCTCGGAACTGACCAATGCGGACACTGCCATGGTCGGCGGGAAGAACGCCAGTCTGGGCGAGATGATCGCCACACTGGAAACGCGTGGCATCCGGGTGCCGGGTGGTTTTGCCACCACGGCGGCGGCCTACTGGCGCTTCATCGACGACAACGACCTGCGCGACCGCATCGAAAGCGCCATGGGCGAACTGAAGTCCGACCAGTCCAATCTCAAGACCGTTGGTGCCAAGGTCCGGCGGATGATCGAGGGGGGGCACTGGCCGGAAGATCTCGCGCACGCCATCGTCGAAGCCTACGACGAAATGCGCCGTGAAACCGGAATGAAGGACCTGGATGTAGCGGTGCGTTCCTCGGCCACGGCGGAGGATCTGCCCACGGCCAGTTTCGCGGGCCAACTCGAGACATTTCTCAACATCCGGGGGCACGATGCATTGCTCGACGCCTGCCGCAAATGCTACGCGTCGCTGTTCACGAACCGCGCCATCGCCTACCGCGAGCGACAGGGCTTCGATCATCTGCAGGTGGCCCTGTCGGTCGGCGTCCAGCGGATGGTGCGTTCCGACAAGGCCGGATCCGGGGTGATGTTCTCGCTGGACACGGAAACCGGCTATCCGGACGTCGTGCTGATCAATGCCGCCTGGGGGCTGGGCGAGACAGTCGTCCAGGGCAGTGTCGATCCCGACGAGTACCACGTCTTCAAGCCACTCCTGTCAAAGGCGCAGCCGGACGGTCCGTTGCTCCCGATCATCGAGAAGCGCCGCGGGGGCAAGGACATCAAGATGGTCTATGCGAAGAAGAAAGGCGACGAAGGTACTGCGCGCACCGTTGAAACCTCGAAAAAGGAACAAGCCGCCTTCGTGCTCTCCGATGAGGAAATCCTCACGCTGGGTCGTTGGGGTGAGGTCATCGAGGCGCATTACGGCAAACCCATGGACATCGAATGGGCGAAGGATGGCGACAGCGGTGAACTGTTCATCGTCCAGGCGCGTCCGGAGACCGTGCATTCCCAGAAGGCGAACGAGCCATTCCGGTCCTGGAAGCTGTTGTCCAAGGGCAAGAAGCTGGTCGAGGGGACGGCCATTGGGGATGCCGTCGCCACCGGGATCGTGCGCGTGCTGGAAAGCCCTGAGGAGAGCGACAAGCTGAAGGAAGGCGATGTGCTGGTCACCGGCATGACCGATCCCGACTGGGTGCCCGTGATGAAAAAGGCCGCCGCCATCGTGACCGATCACGGTGGACGTACCAGTCACGCGGCGATCGTGTCCCGTGAATTGGGCGTGACGGCCGTGGTCGGAGTGGGCAACGCCAGCGCGGAATTGAAGGACGGTCAGGAGGTGACGGTGTCCTGTGCGGAGGGGCAGCGGGGCTTTGTTTACGAAGGCGAGGCCGAGGTGGAAGTCAGCGAAACCGATCCCGACGAGATCGAGGATACGCAGACCGACATCATGATCAATCTCGCCAACCCCGGGGCCGCGTACCGCTGGTGGAGGCTGCCTGCCAAGGGGATCGGTCTGGCACGAATCGAGTTCATCATCGGCAACGACATCAAGGTGCATCCGCTGGCCCTGATGCATCCGGACCGTGTCGACGACGATGCGGCGAAGAAGGCCATTGACGACCTCACCCAGGGCTACAAGGACGGCGCGGAGTTTTTCGTCGATCGAATGGCGCGCGGGATCGCGCGGTTGGCGGCGGCGCAGTGGCCAAACCCCGCGATCGTCCGGCTGTCTGACTTCAAGACCAACGAATATGCCGGGTTGATCGGGGGCCGGGGTTTCGAGCCCGAGGAGGCCAATCCGATGCTCGGTTGGCGCGGTGCCAGCCGGTATGTCGACGGCCCCTACGCCGAGGCCTTTGCGCTGGAATGTGCCGCGCTGCGCCGGGCACGGGAAGAAATCGGGCTGGAGAACATCCGCGTGATGATTCCGTTCTGCCGGACCGTCGATGAGGCCGACCGCGTCCTGGCCACGATGGCCGAGCATGGACTGGTCCGCGGCAAGGCGGGACTGGAGATCTACATGATGGTGGAGATCCCGTCGAACGTGATCCTGGCGCGCGATTTCGGCGCACGGGTCGATGGCTTTTCCATCGGCACCAACGATCTGACGCAACTCGTACTGGGTGTCGATCGGGACAACGATCTTCTTTCATCGCAGTTCGACGCGCGCGATCCTGCGGTCAAGGCGTCGATCGCGGAGCTGCTGGAAAAGGCCCGCGATGTCGGCGTGAAGACCGGCCTGTGCGGCCAGGCCCCCAGCGATTACCCGGAGTTTGCCGGATTTCTGGTCGAGCACGGAATCGACAGCATTTCCGTCAGTCCCGACAGTTTCATCGCCGTGAAGCGGATCGTTGCCCAGGCCGAGCGCGAGCGGGATCTCGCGGATGGGAGTGCCTCCTGATCATGGCGTTGCATGCAATGGCGGTGCAGGATCCATTGCGGCACGGGGCATGTCCGTACAGGGATCATGTTGGCAACACGACGAGGAGGTAGAGCCATCACGATGAAACACGGAGGCAAGCGCGACGCGGGCAAGGAACCGAGGAAGAAGCCGGGACTCGAGTGGAACAGAGGCACCGGCGATTCGAGCGGTGCGCCTGACGGTGTCTGGGAGAAATGGCTGATCTTCGTCTGGCTGTCGCTCGCCCTTCTGTTCGCATTTCATTTGATGGAGCAGCGGGAACAGCCGCAGCATACGGTCCTGACCTATAGCGAGTTTCTGCGGGCGCTCGAGGAGGGTCATGTCCGCGAGGTGGTCCTGCGCGGGCAAGATGTCAGGGGCAACCTGACGGAAGCCGGCCGCGAAGCGCTGGACGTCGAGGAGCCTGGGTCCTTCGAGACGGTCCGCCCGGAGCTGGCCGGCGAATCCCTGTTGCAGAAGCTACAGGAGTCTGAGGTGGAGATCGTCGCGGAACCGGCCGAACTGCCCTGGTGGCAACAGATGCTGATCCGTGCGTTGCCTTTTCTGCTGTTGCTGGGTCTGCTGGTATGGGTCTGGTATCGCATGCAGCAGCGCACGATGGCTGGGGGCGGGGGCGCATTCGGTTTTGGCAAATCGACCGCCAAGCGGATCCGTAGCGAAGACAGCGATACGCGCATGGATGACGTCGCCGGGGCTGAGAATGCGAAGAAGGAGATCATGGAGACGGTGGAATTTCTGAAGGACCCCGATCGCTTTCGGGAACTCGGTGCGCGCATCCCCCGCGGTATCCTGATGATGGGTCCGCCCGGTACCGGAAAGACACTGCTCGCACGGGCGGTGGCGGGCGAAGCAGATGTGCCGTTTTTCAGCATCAGCGGTTCGGAATTCATCGAGATGTTCGTCGGTATGGGGGCCTCCCGCGTTCGCGACATGTTCAAACGCGCCAAGGAGGAGGCCCCCTCAGTGGTCTTCATCGATGAACTCGATGCGATCGGGCGTTCCCGTGGGGCCGGCATGGGGGGTGGTCACGACGAACGGGAGCAGACCCTGAACCAGATCCTGTCCGAGATGGATGGCTTCGAGGGAGAGGAGTCCGTGGTGGTGCTGGCCGCGACCAACCGACCCGACGTACTGGACAAGGCGTTGCTCCGGCCCGGTCGATTCGACCGCAAGATCACCCTGGAGAACCCCCATCGCGAGGCGCGGCGGGCCATCCTGAAAGTACACACCAAGTCGATGCCGCTGGCGGATGACGTCGATCTCGACCGCATCGCCGCCGGAACCATCGGGTTCTCCGGTGCCGATCTGCGCAATCTGGCCAACGAGGCCGCGCTGTTTGCCGGTCGCCGTGGATTGGAACGGGTGGACGCGGCCTGCTTTTCCGATGCCCGCGACCGCATCATGCTGGGCGAGACGCGGGAACAGGGGCTGTCGGATCAGGATCGCCATATCGTCGCCTACCACGAGGCAGGGCACGCGTTACTGGCTTATCTGTTGCCCAACGCCGATGCGCTCGAGAAGGTGACCGTGGTTCCGCGCGGACGCGCCCTCGGCGTGACGGCCCAGGTGCCGGAAGAGGATCGGTACAACTTCAGCGAAGCCTATCTGCACGACAAGATTGCGGTGATGTTCGGCGGCCGGCTGGCGGAATCGATCATCTTCAATGAGGTGAGCAGCGGTGCGGAAAACGATCTCCGGCAGGCGACCCGCCTGGCGCGAAAAATGGTCGCGCACTGGGGGATGAGTGAACGGATTGGGCCGGTTTCCTTTCCCCAGAGTCAGCAACAGGTCTTCCTCGGTCGGGAACTAGGCCAGGAGCGGGAACACAGCGAGACCACTGCGACCGCCATCGACGAGGAGATCAGGACGCTGCTCGTTGCGATCGAACGCCGTGCGCGAGAGACCCTGGAGGAAAACCGCGATGCACTGGAGACGCTCGCGGAGGCCTTGGAGGAGCATGAAACGCTCGAAGTCGAGGAAATTCGGGAGATCCTGAAAGGAAAGGTGCGGCAGGAAAAGGCCTGATCCCCTCCTGACCTCTGCACAGCGTGGTCGGCCGAATGCTTTCCCGTTGGACTCGCTGCGATCGCAAGTGGGACGTGAATTGGGTACATCTGAAATCGAATTCTTGGAGACGATGCCATGAGCCTTGATGACAAACACGTCGCCATCCTGGTGGAGGACGATTACCAGGAGCTTGAGCTGCATTACCCGCGCCTCCGTTTGCTGGAAGCCGGGATGCGCGTGTCCGTGGTGGGCGCCGGCAAGCCCGGATACGCCAGTGCAAAGGGTTACACGGTGACGGCGGACGCCAGCGCCGATGATGTCGATCCGGCCGACTTCGACGCGATGATCATCCCGGGCGGAATGGCACCCGACAAAATGCGCAGGCACCGCGCGATGGTCGATCTGGTGCGGACGATCCATGAGCAAGGCAAGCCGGTGGCATGGATCTGTCACGGTGGTTGGATGGCGGTGTCGGCCGGTATCCTGCGCGGAAAGCGGGCGACGTCCTTTCACTCGATCCGCGATGACATGGTCAATGCGGGGGCCGAGTGGTGTGACGAGGAGGTCGTGCGCGACGGCAACCTGATCAGCAGCCGCACCCCCGACGATCTGCCCGCCTTCTGCCGCACGTTGCTCGCGGCGTTGGGCTGATCCGGCGATGGCGACGATCCGCTATGCGAACGGCGGGGATGCGGCTGCGATCGCGGCCATCTGGAATCCTCAGATCCGCGACAGTGCGTTCACGTTCGATCACCGGGTCTACTCGGTGGATGACATCGCCGCCATGATCGTGGAGCGTCAGGCTGCCGGCCATGTCTGGGTTGTCGTGGAGCACGAGCGGCACATTTCGGGCTTTGCCAGTTTTGCGCCATTTCGCCAGGGCGATGGCTATGGCCGGACGATGGAGCACACCATCTTTCTGGATCCGGAGGCTGGAGGGGATGGCCTGGGGGAGCTCCTGATGCAGGCCGTCGAGCACGAGGCGCGGGCGCGGGGCGTGCATTCCCTGATCGCCTGTGTGACGGGCGAGAACAGCGTCGCCCTGAAATTCCACCGGAATCTCGGGTTTGCCACGGTCGGCACGATTCCGCAGGCCGGGTGGAAGTTCGGTCGCTGGATCGATCTGGTGATCCTGCAGAAAATGCTTCCTGAGTCGAAATGATGCGCTCCGATCAGCAGCCCGAGTGCAGGCCGCCCGTGGTCGGATGCGTGTTGGTTGAAAGGGCGCGGATGGATGTAGGAGGCCAGCCGCTGGCCGATGGGTTTTCCGGCCCCAGATCGGCGAGAGGGCTCGCCTCCTCCGGGCAATCAGGAACACGAAAGGCTTTGAAGATTTCGGTGTGGGCCTCTATACATAAAGCATCGAAGCCGATCCGCAGGGCCGGGCTCGGCATGCCGGCCTATGCGGATCCGCCGCGACAGGTCTATGCCTAATCGGTCGTCGCAGCTGCGACGGTCTGGTTTCCCCGCGATAAAGAGGAGACGACAATGAGTGATCGCGATGCGTATGTGAAAAAGATGCAGGCAAAAATCGAAGAGTGGAACGCGGATCTTGCCAAGCTGGAGGCGAAGTCCAAGGAGGCGGAAGCCGACATGCGGGTGAAATACGACAAGCAGATGGAAGAACTGCGTGAGCAGCGCAATGAGGCCGAGGAACGGCTTCGTGAACTGCAGGAGGCGAGTGGAGACTCCTGGAAGCGGTTGCGTGAAGGGATGGAATCGGCATGGGATGACATGACGAAGGCGTTTCGGGACGCTTCGGATCGCTTCAGATAAACGGATGACGCGGTGGGCGGATTCACCCCGGAAGGCGGGGTGGTCCGCACAGCCGTGGGACCCCGGTTGTCAGTGCTTTCATTTAAAGATAGAAAGCATCTCTAACCTATTGATAGATATTACGTAGACATGGTCATGGGCTAGCGGCCGACGCCCAGTACGGCGACCGATTCGGCGGGAAGTACGAGGGTGTCGCCCTGCCAGTCGATGCCGGGGCTGGACCGCAACAGCAGGTGCTGCCAGCGGGCCTCAGGGCACTCCACCGATTGCGGCTCAGGGTGAAGGTTGCAGGCGATGGTCACTTCAGGGCGAACCAGGATCAGCCAGCGACGCTGTTCGTCAAACCGGACGTTGACCTGCTCAAGACGGTCGTCGGCGAAGGCGGGGTGGCTGCGGCGCAAACCGATGAGTGCACGGTGCCAATCCAGGATTTCCGCATGCGGTTCCTGCAAGCGTTCATCCCAGTCGAGCCGGGAGCGCTCGTAGGTTTCCTGGGACTGGGGATCGGGAATGCGCTCGGGATCCCAGCCGAAGGCGGCGAATTCCTCCCGACGGCCTTCGCGCACAGCCGCCGCCAGTTCCGGATCGTGGTGGTCGGTGAAATACAGGAACGGGCTCCGCGCGCCCCATTCCTCGCCTTGGAACAACAGGGGTACGAACGGAGAGGTCAGAACGAGCGCTGCGCCGAGTTTGAGCAGCCCCTGAGAGAGGAGGTGGCTGCTTCGCTCGCCGGTGGCGCGATTGCCGATCTGGTCGTGATTTTGCAGGCAGGCGACAAAGCGCCGGCCGGTCAACCCGGTCGCCGGACGGCCATGGGTACGCTGCCGGTAGCAAGAGTAGGTTCCGCCGTATGCGAATCCGCGCATCAGGACCCTCGCGAGATGTTCCAGGCGGCCGAAGTCTGCGTAGTAGCCATCGGATTCGCCGGTCAGGGCGGCATGCAGGGCGTGGTGGAAGTCCTCGTTCCACTGTGCGTCCAGGCCGTAGCCACCGACCTCGACCGGGCGTACCAGCCGCGGATCGTTCAGGTCACTCTCGGCGATCAGCACCAGGGGTCGCCCGGTACGAGCTTCGAGCCTTCGCACCTCGTCGGACAGCGCCTCGAGGAAATGCACTGCCGAGGTATCGACGATGGCATGGACCGCATCGATGCGAAGCCCGTCGAAATGATAATCCCGCAGCCACATCAGGGCATTGTCGATGAAAAAACGACGAACCTCGTTGCTGTGGGCGCGGTCGAGGTTGACCGCGTCGCCCCAGGGCGTGCTGTAGGCGTCCGTGAAATAGGGGCCGAAACGGCCGAGGTAGTTGCCGTCGGGGCCGAGATGGTTGTAGACCACGTCGAGCAGTACGGCCAACCCGCGGTGGTGGCAGGCATCGACGAGTCGCTTCAGCGCATCCGGCCCCCCGTACGCGTGGTGGGGTGCGAACAGGTCGACGCCGTCGTAACCCCAGCCCCGCTCCCCGGGAAATTCCTGCACGGGCATCAGTTCCAGGTGCGTGATGCCCAGATCGACCAGGTGGTCCAGCTTGTCGATCACCGCGTCGAAGCTGCCCTCGGCAGTGAAGGTGCCGACATGAATCTCGGCGATCACAGCCGCGGCAAGGGGCGGCGCGCGCCAGCCCGCATCGCTCCATTCGAAGGAGTCGTGTTCTACCCAGCGGGAGGCTCCGTGCACCCCCAGGGGTTGCCATGGCGAACGCGGATCGGGGAAGGGCCCCTCGCCGTCGACGTGAAACGCGTAGTCCACGCCATGCGCCAGGGAACCGGTTTCGACCGTCCACCAGTCGTCCTCCCGGCGCAGCATCGGCGTTTGGGATCCGGCGCATTCCAGTACGACCTTCTCGGCTTTTGGCGCCCAGACCTTCAGCAGGGTCACGGTGTCTCCTCCACTTTTTCCAACAGCGCCAAGGGAAACGGCGCAAGGATTTCGGCGACCGACCGGTCTCCACCCTCCAGCAACGCGCCGGAGAGGCGGTTGTTCCACCGCCCCGGTGGGATCGGCAGCACGGTATCCTTCCAGTCATCGTCCAGTCCCAGGACCAGCCGGGGTACCAGGACCAGCACGCTGCCACCACGCAGGTAGGCCACCGCATGTGCGGCTTTTTCCCCGTGCGGGGCGATCGGCTCGTAGGCGCCTTCGGGACCGAATGCCTCCCGCCGCTTGCGGCGCAGGGCCAGTGCTTCGCGGAGGACCCATAACTTCGGGAGTCCCTCGTCCGCGCGCGCCAGGATCTGAGCGGGCGAGAGCGTATCGAGTACGGAGAGCAGGTGGTGCCGCCGTTCGAAATCCACCGGCCTGCGATTGTCCGGGTCCACGAGACTCAGATCCCAGAGTTCCGTCCCCTGATAGATGTCGGGTACACCCGGTGCTGTGCACTTGATCAGGGTCTGCGCGAGGCTGTTGATGCGACCGGCGGAGACCAGCGGCGTCACGAAGGCGTCCATCTTCTCCCGGAATTCTTCATCGCTGAGCAGGTTCGTCGCGAACTCCTGAACCGCCTGTTCGTACTCGGAGTTGGGTTGCGTCCAGCTGGTGTGGCGCTTGGCCTCGCGCAGCGCTTTTTCCAGGTACGCGGTCACGCGCTCGGTCGCGATCGGCCAGGCCCCCACCAGCGTCTGGTACAGCAGGTACTCGGTCGCAGGATCGGGCCAGTCGCCCGAGCGGTGGCGCGCATTGTGGTGAATCCAGTCCCGCACGGCCCGGCCCCAGCGTTGGGGAATTTCGGACAGCAGCAGCAGGCGTGCCCGCACATCCTCACTGCGCTTGGTGTCGTGGGTGGAGCTCGCGAGCATCGCCGTGGGGTGCCGACCGAGGGAGTCCAGGCAGGCCTGGTGAAAGTCGTCCACAGACATCCCGAAGCGTTCAGGATCGCCCCCGACCTCATTCAGTGCGGCAAGGCGATGAAAGCGATAAAAAGCGGTATCCTCCACGCCCTTGGCCATGGCCGGGCCGGTCAGTTGCTGAAAGCGCAGCGCGAATTCCGTCTCCAGGTCCCCTTCCACACGCAGTAGCAGGAGTGCCTGCAGGAACTCCAGCAACTCGTCATCCAACTGCTGCGATTGGCTCCGGGCCTGATCGATGGCCGTGGAGACATAGTCCGTGTCGGCCTTGGTAACGTCGCTGCCATTCGCAACGTAGGTCCGGTACACGGGGAAACACGTCGCGACCTCCAGCAGTGCCTGGTAGAGCTGTTCGCGCGTGTAGTCGCGGTGCCGACGGTGCCGTTCGCAGATCGTGACGAACAGCGAGGCCAGTCGTTGCACTTCGCTGCCCAGCAGTTCGCGAAGCACCTGGTGCTTGCTCTCGAGAACCAAGGCATGAAAATTCGCGGATTCGCCCGAGATCTCTTCGTAAAGCCAGGTCAACGGCAACTCGCCGGAGGGGTCGATGAAGACTCCCTGCAAGCGGTTCAAAAACTCATAACCCGTGCTGCCCGCAATGGACCAGTCTTCCCGCAGCTGCTCGCCCGTTTCGAGGATCTTCTCGGCGACGATCCAGGCGTCGGGGCAGGCCTCACGCAGGCGACGGAAATACTCGGCCGGGTCGCGCAGCCCATCGGGGTGATCGACGCGCAGGCCTTGTACCGTTCCGTCCCGGACCCAGCGGATCGGCAGGGCGTGGATGGCCTCGAAAACCTCGCGTCGCTCCACACGTAATCCGGCCAGGTCATTGATATCGAAAAACCTTCGATAGCCGAGATCCTGGGCGGCGGTCTTCCACCAGGCGAGCCGGTAGTTCTGCCTGTCGATCAGTTCATCCAAGGCATCGACGTCGCCGTTGATCCAGTCCAGTTCACTCTCGACCGCGCCGAGGGCCTCGGCATCCTTCCGGCAGGATTCATCCAGGAGCCGGCGGATCACCTGCTGATCGCGTTGCCGTCTTTCCATCAATTCAAGTGCGGTGACCTGGGGGCGCGGCAGGCGTGCGCAGGACTCCGCCAGGAAACCGAGCAGTTCCAGGCCGCTGCGGCGGTAAACGCGTTGCAGCAGGGCACCGAGCGAGGAAGGGTCGACGGGGAAACGGTGTTCGTGATAGTGCAGGGTGAACAGACCCTCGTCAAAACGGAGTTGCAGGTCGCCTGCTTCAAGCACCCGACCGTAGTGGTCGCCCAGCACCGGCAGCAGGACCTTGTTCGGCCAGCGCTCCTCCGACGATTCCCAGTCGACGTCGAAGTAGAGTGCATAGCGGCTGGAGGGGCCGTTCTCCAGGACGTCCCACCACCAGGGATTCTGGTCTCCGGCAATCGCCATGTGATTGGGCACGATGTCCAGCACCTGGCCCATCCCGGCGCTGTCCAGCGCAGCAGAAAGTCGCTGGCGCGCGGCTTCTCCACCCAGTTCCCGGTTCACGCGGGAGGGATCGACCACATCGTAGCCATGGGTGCTCCCCTGCGCCGCCTGCAGGAACGGGGAGAGGTAGACGTGGCTGATGCCGAGTTGCGCAAGATAGGGGACGACGGCGGATGCGTCGTCCAGCGTGAAGCCGGGGTGGAGTTGCAGCCGGTAGGTGGCCAACGGTTCAGCAGGCACAGCGGAGTACCACGATGGAACGGGCCTCGACGCGCAGGGTGCTGCCCGCCTGCATTTTCTCCTCGGCATCGACCCAGCCGGAATTCGTATCGAGTTCCAGGATCCATTGCTCCGCCCACTCCGGCCCGGGAAGCGAGGCGTCGAGCGCTTCGTGATGGGCGTTGAAAATGAGGTAGAACCCGTCGTCGATGACGCGCTCGCCTTCGGGATCGGGGGTGGTGATCGAGCGTCCGTTGATGAAGACCCCAAGCGACTTGGCATAGCCCTCGCCCCAGTGTTCTTCCGCCATCTGTGCGCCGTCGGGAGTGAACCAGGCGATGTCCTTGATCTCATCCCCATGGATCGCACGGCCCTGGAACCAGCGCCGCCGCCGGAACACGGGGTGGGCCAGACGCAATCGGATCAGGCGGCGGGTGAATGCCAGGAGATCCTCGTCGACGTTTTCCCAGTCGTACCAGGAGATTTCGTTGTCCTGGCAGTAGACGTTGTTGTTGCCCTTCTGCGTGCGGCCGATTTCGTCTCCGCCGAGTAGCATGGGAACGCCCTGTGACAGCATCAGCGTCACCAGGAAATTGCGCTGCTGGCGTTGCCGCAGCGCGTTGATCTCCGGGTCGTCGGTCGGCCCCTCGGCGCCGCAGTTCCAGGAACGGTTGTGGCTCTCACCGTCGCGGTTGTCCTCACCGTTGGCCTCGTTGTGCTTCTCGTTGTAGGAGACGAGGTCGCGCAGGGTGAAGCCGTCATGGGCGGTGACGAAATTGATGCTTGCGTGCGGCCGGCGCGAGGAGGATTCGTAGAGATCGGAGCTGCCGGTGAGCCGGTAGGCGAATTCCCCGAGTGTCTGGTCCTCGCCGCGCCAGAAATCACGAACGGTATCCCGGTACTTGCCGTTCCACTCCGACCACAGCGGTGGAAAGTTGCCGACCTGGTAGCCACCTTCTCCGATATCCCAGGGTTCTGCAATCAGTTTCACCTGGCTGATGACCGGATCCTGCTGAATGATGTCGAAGAACGCCGAGAGCCGGTCGACCTCGTGGAGTTCGCGGGCCAGCGTGGACGCCAGATCGAAGCGAAAGCCATCCACGCGCATCTCCAGAACCCAATAGCGCAGCGAATCCATGATCAACTGCAGCACGTGGGGATGGCGCATGTTCAGGCTGTTGCCGGTGCCCGTGTAGTCCATGTAATGGCGCGGGTCATCGTTGACCGTGCGGTAATAGGCATTGTTGTCGATTCCCTTGAGGCTCAGCATGGGGCCCAGATGGTTACCCTCGCTGGTGTGGTTGTAGACGACGTCCAGGATGACCTCGAGTCCAGCCCGGTGCAGGGCCTTGACCATGGCCTTGAATTCCCGCACCTGGGCGCCGTCGGAGCCTTCGGCCGCGTACCCGTTGTGGGGGGCCAGGTAGGCGATGCTGCTGTAGCCCCAGTAGTTGCGCAGACCACGCTCTTCGAGAAACTGGTAGTGGATGAACTGGTGGACCGGCATCAGTTCGACGGCGGTGACACCGAGATCGGTCAGGAAGCCGATCGCTTCGGGATGGGCGAGGCCGGCGTAAGTGCCGCGCAGATGTTCCGGAATCGCGGGGTGACGCGCGGTAAGACCCTTGACGTGCGTCTCGTAGATCACCGTTTCGTGCCACGGGGTTAGGGGAGGGCGGTCGTCTTCCCAGTCGAAGTCGGGGTCGATGACCACTGATTTGGGCACGAAGGGAGCGCTGTCCGCGTCGTTGAAGGATCCAGCGGGATCATCGAAATGATGGGGGAAGACGGCTTCATCCCATTCAACGGCGCCGTCCACCGCTTTCGCATAGGGATCGAGCAGAAGCTTCGCGGGGTTACAGCGGTGCCCGTGCTCGGGAGCCCAGGGGCCGTGCACCCGGTATCCGTAGCGCTGGCCCGGACCGACGTCAGGGAGGTAGCCGTGCCAGCAAAGGGCGGTAACCTCGGTGAGGTCGTGGGATGCGGTCTGTCTGCCCTCGGCGTCGAAGAGACAGAGTTCCACACGTTCCGCCACCTCGGAGAACAGTGAGAAGTTGGTGCCCTTGCCATCGAAGCTGGCACCCAGAGGATAGGGCTCACCGGGCAATACGGCTGGGTTGTCGGGAGGACGGGTCTTGGCTTTGCGGGGCACGCGGCCTCCATGCGCCCGGTCGTGGGTCGCGGGCATGCTTAGGATGAACAAAGACGGCAGTCCTCGCTGCGGTCTCGCCACGCTCTGCGGTCACCTGCCGCCTCGATCATACGCCCCGGGCCCCTGGATTGTGAATAGGCGCGGGACGGGTCTGTTTTCACACGAAACGGCAGCCGCAGCCGCCCCGAACCTGTACACCGGAAGGTGAAGCTCGCCCGAGGCCGCGGGTACCGGTAACCCGGGGTGGAACAAGACCGTGGCTTCCAGGTCAACCGCTGCCTACCTTGATGCTGTTCCGCCATTCGTCGATCTCCTCTTCGAACATGCGGCGGCTTTCCATTGGGCCCCAGCTTCCCGCTGGGTAGGTGTGGATGAAGTCCCGCTCCACGGACCACGTTTTCAGCACGGCATCGACGATGCGCCAGGCATATTCCACCTCGTCGTAGCGCAGGAACAGGGAACGGTCGCCTTCCATGATGTCGAGGAGCAGCCCTTCGTAGGCTCCGGTCGCGGAGCCTTTGACCGGGCTCAGGCCGGTATCCAGGCTGACTTGCCGGGTCTTCATTTCCAGCCCGAGCTGCTTGGCCGTCAGTTGCAGGCTGATGCACTCGCAGGGCTGGACCCCGATCGCCAGCCAGTTCCGCTCGACGTTCTGGACCTGGGTGCCGCGAAACAGCTGCTGTGGCGGCTGTTTGAAACGGATCATGATGTGCGACGCACCCTCGGCCATGCGTTTGCCGGTGCGCAGATAGAAGGGCACGCCCCGCCAGCGCCAGTTGTCCACGTAGAGCTTCATGGCCGCGTAGGTCTCGGTTACGCTGTCGGCAGGCACGTCAGCCTCTTGCAGATAACCCCGGACCCTCTCGCCGTTGATGATTCCCGGACCGTACTGCGCGCGAAAGGCCTGGGCGTGTACCGCGCCGGGGGTGATCGGACGCACCGATTTCAGCACCTTGACCTTCTCATCGCGGAGGTCCTCGGCGGCCATGGAGGCGGGGGGTTCCATCGCCACCAGGGTGAACAGCTGCATCAGGTGGCTTTGCAGCATGTCGCGAAGCGCCCCGGCGCTGTCGTAGTAAGCGGCGCGGGTACCCACACCGAGGGTTTCGGCCTGGGTGATCTGCACGTGGTCGATGAAATTGCGGTTCCAGAGTGGTTCGAGCATCGAGTTGGCGAAGCGGAACACGAGGAGGTTGCGCACCATCTCCTTGCCCAGGTAATGATCGATGCGGTAGATCTGTTCCTCTTCCAGGAAACGGGCCAGCCTTTTCTGCAGTGCCTGGGCGCTCTCCAGGTCGTAGCCGAAGGGCTTTTCGATCACCACCCGCCGCCAGTTCCCGTCCTGCGTGAGCAACCCGGTTTTGCTGAGATTTTCGGTCACCACGCCGAACTCTGCGGGGCGGATGGCCAGATAGATCGCGAGATTGTTCGGAAGGTCGCTTTGCTCGCCCAGCCACCGCGCGAGCGCGGTGTACATTTCGGGGTCGGTGATATCGCCGCGGAAATAGTCCTGGCGGGCTTCCAGTCGCTCCAGGATCGAGGGTTCGATGGTTCCACGGACCTGCCCCTCGAGCATGCCCCGCATCTCCTTGAGCCAGCGTTCACGGTCCCAGGGGCGCCGCCCGGTGGCGACGATGCGGCAGGATTCGGGCAGGCGGCCAGCCGCTTCCAGGTGGTACAGCGCCGGCATCAGCTTGACCCGCGACAGATCTCCGGTGGAGCCGAAGATGATCAGGGTGCAGGGGGAGAGGGTATGCTCCATGGCTCAGGCCTCGTAGGTGGACGAGGCCACATCGCCGCCGCGCCCGGTCCAGTCCGTGTGGAAGAAGGTGCCGCGGTCGCGATCGACCCGCTCATAGCGATGCGCGCCGAAGTAGTCGCGCTGTGCCTGCAGCAGGCTGGCCGGCAGGCGCGCGCTGCGGTAGCCATCGAAATAGCTGAGCGCCGAGGCGAAGGCCGGCGTCGCGACGCCGTGTCCGATCGCCAGCGTCACGGCGCGCCGCCAGCCGGCGTCGGCCTCCTTTAGCGCGCGGGTGAAGAACCCGTCGAGTACCAGGTTTTGCAACTGTGGGTCCTGGTCGTAGGCGGCCTTGATGTCGCTCAGGAAGGCGCTGCGGATGATGCAGCCGCCACGCCACATCAGGGCGATGTCGCCGTAGTCCAGCGTCCAGCCCTCGACCCGCGCGGCCTCGCGCATCAGCATGAAGCCCTGAGCGTAGGAGATGATCTTGGACGCGTACAGGGCGTCGTGCAGGGCCTCCAGATCGTCGCCGGATGCAGCCGGCTCCTGCCGTTCCGGGCAGCCCAGGATTTCCGCGGCTCGAACGCGTTCGTCCTTCAGCGACGAGAGCACGCGTGCGAAGACGGCCTCGCCGATCAGGGTCAGGGGCACTCCGAGCTCCAGGGCGCTGATCCCGGTCCACTTGCCCGTGCCCTTCTGTCCGGCGGCGTCCAGGATACGGGTGACCAGCGGGGCGCCGTCGGTGTCCTTGGTGGCCAGGATCTCGGCGGTGATTTCGATCAGGTAGGAATCCAGGACGCCCTTGTTCCAGTCGGCAAATACCGCGGCCATGGCGTCATGGTCCATGTCCAGCGCTCGGTCCATCAGCGCGTAGGCCTCGCTGATCAGCTGCATGTCGCCGTACTCGATGCCGTTGTGCACCATCTTGACGAAGTGCCCGGCGCCGTCGGGGCCGACCCAGCGGCAGCAGGGCTCGCCATCGACCTGCGCGGCGATGGACTGGAAGATCTCCTGGACCAGGGGCCAGGCTTCCGGGTCGCCGCCCGGCATGATCGACGGTCCGTGGCGGGCACCTTCCTCGCCGCCCGAGATGCCAGTGCCGATGAAGCGCAGGCCTTTTTCCCGCAACTCCCGGGTGCGCCGCGTGGAGTCGGGATAGTGCGAGTTGCCACCGTCGATGATCACGTCGCCGGGGTCCAGCAACGGCACCAGGCTGTCGATGAACTGATCGACGACCGCCCCCGCCTTGACCATCAGCATGACCCTGCGGGGCCGCTCCAGGCTCTCCACCAGTTCCTCCATGCTGTGGCAGCCGATGATGGAGTGGCCCCTTGCCGGTCCCTCCATGAATTCGTCCACCCGGCTCGTGGTGCGGTTGAAGACCGCCACCCGGTAGCCGTGATCGGCCATGTTGAGAACCAGGTTCTGGCCCATGACGGCGAGTCCGATCAGGCCGATATCTGCCTTTGCCATGCTCTTACCCCTAGGATTGTCGAAGGTTGATCAGATGCGGGTATCTCGCTCAAACGGCGGGCGGCGACTTGGCGCCCCGCGGGCCATGCCCCCGATCCCGACCGCCGCAACCTGCGCGGTCGCGTATGCGGGCCCTTCCGACCGCGGTAATGGTTACGCCGACCCAGCCCCGCCTTTTCGGTCACGTCCGTGAAGCGCAGGGCTGGTGGCACCACGACGCCGGTACGAGCGGGTGGTGCGGGCGGCAGCGCCATGATCTCGTCGACAGCAAGGCCACGCGCCCGCGCCGGGCACGCCCATGCGTGCCGTCGGCAGGGGTGCGCATCGGCGTAATCACATCGGCCGGATGGATTCCACCATGCTCATGAAGCGTGACTCTTCCTCTTGAACCGTGTTCTCAGGCCCCGTGAACTTGAAGAACACCGCACCTTCCGGACCTTCCGCGATCGCGCCGATCAGCCGGTAGCCCGGCCGCAGGTCGGCCCTGGGTGCCATGGGACCGGCGGCGGCGTTGTAGGTACCACTGGCCCGGACCAGCGTCACGCGGGTGCCATTGACATCCATGGTCTCCTGCTCGGCCACTTCGCTCGTTGGACGGCCATCGTCCTGGTCGAACTGCTGGAACCAGCGGTCGACATTGGCGTCCACCGTGCCGCCTTCGCCGGGACCGAAATAGAACACTGCAATCTCGCCCGGATCGCCATCCCCCTCGGCCGCGCTGGTGTGGTAGGTCGCCACCCGCATCGGGCGTTGCGACTGCGTAACCCAGGCCGCGGGCACGGACCAGGACAGACCGGCGACCGCGCCCTGGGCGGCTGCGGGCGGCACCTGTTCCGCCATGGGTCGGGGCTGCTGGGTTGGCACTACCGGGTCGGTCACGGCGTCCATCTCGGGGGTTTGTTCCGGGGAGCAGGCCACAAGCGCCATGGCCAGGAGGGAGACCAGCAACGGGCCGGAGAGTCGTGAAGTCATGAGTGGAAAACCTCGCGTATCTGGAGTCATTGAGGCGCGTCTTGACCCGATACGCCGGAGCTGCCGGCGGCGGTCAACGCGGTTTGTCTGAAGCAGAGGATCGGTTCGAGCTTAGCAGATTCGAGATCGGGCAGCCCGCCTGCCGTTGGACGGCGTCGCGATCACAGACGGGTGTCCACGGTTTCGACGCGATAGCGGCTGAGTTGGAGTTGCTCCGGCCATGCGCCCGGTGTCAGCCGGGCCTTGTGCCACAGCGCGTCGATGAAGTCCGCCGGATCCGGCAACTGCTCCCACACCGCGGGCAGGAATGTGGCCCTCAGCGCGCCGCTACGCACGACCAGGCCGTCGATGCCCGGGCGCAGCGCCGCGAGCAGCGCGTCGCGCGTCTCGATGCGCAGTGTTTCATGGGGCCCGAGGGTGGCGACCGACAGCTGCAGCCCGGCAAGCTCCCAGACCTCGAGTCCGGGGAAGCGGGGGTCCCGCCGCGCGGCCGCATAGGCGTTTTCCGCGACGTCCTCGGCGAGCGGACGGGTGGGTTCCAGACTGCCGATGCAGCCGCGCAGCGTCCCCGCGCGCTTCAGGGTGACGAAGCTGGCGCCGGGATGCAGCAGCAACCCGGTTTCCCGGCGCGGGTCGATGACCGGGGTCGGAAGCCGTTCCGCCGCATGGCGCACGCCCTGCGCGGCGATCTCCAGCAGCCGGTCACGCACGCCCGTGCCCCAGGCCGGGGCCATCGACTCAGTGGAACGCCCAGGCGCCATAACCCACCACTTCCCTGCGCGGACCGGCGGTATCGCCGGAATTGCGCAGGTCCAGCGTCTCGATTCTCAGACCGCGCCTGCGCGCCGCCCGCAAAAGACCCGCCAGTGGCTGGTAGCCGCAGGCCGTGTATGGATCCAGCTGGCCCTCGTCACAGGATTCGATCGCCCGGGAGGTTTCCGCGTCGAGCGCCTGGGCGGTCAGGTAGTCGTGGTAGTGCGACAGGTCCGAGCTGACGACGATCAGGGTCTCGGGACCGCCCCAGAGCCGCTCCAGAATCTCTGCAACGGTCTCCGGCCCGGCCTCTCCGACCACCAGAGGCACCAACGTGAAGTCATGCAGGACCACCTGCAGAAACGGCAGATGGACCTCCAGGCTGTGTTCCGGCCCATGCGCCTCGTCAAGGCGGGTCACCCCGGGAAGCCCGCCGATGGCATCGACCGCCGTGCGGTCGATCGGAACCTCTCCGAGAGGCGTCCGATACGCGGTCGCCGCCGTGGTTGCGACGCCGCGGAACGGTACCCGGTGCGAGGGGCCGAGCAGGACCACCTTGCGGATCTGGTCCGCGCCGGTGCCCAGTGCAGCGTAGGCCGAGGCAGCCACCGGCCCGGAGTAGGGGAGCCCCGCATGCGGGGCGACCAGTGCCTTGGGGTGCCAGTCCAGCTTGCCGCGCGGAGACGCCTGCGCCATCAAGGCAAGGATCTGCTGCTTCAGCGTGGTCGCATCCTCCGGGTAGAACAGGCCGGCAACCGCGGGTTGGCGAATATTCGGTTGTGCATTCATGACCTTCTCTCATTTCCGTCTAAACGCTTGGACCATCCCGGTGGACGACGGTTGCGTCTCCGGGACGGGATGCCCGCGCGGAACTGCGCAAAGGGGCATGTGTCTGAAAGGAGGAAGATATTTCAAGAATGACGGAGAGACATGACGGAGGTTGTCGGCAGGGATGAGTTCACCGTTCCGACCCGCTTCTGGCGGACGTTGGCGGATGGCCGTGTCCAGTGCGATCTGTGCCCCAGGCTTTGCCGGATGAAGCCCGGTCAGCGGGGTGCCTGCTTCGTGCGAGCCAACCTGGATGGCGCGGTGGTCTTGACGACCTACGGGCGTTCCAGCGGCTACTGCATCGACCCGATCGAGAAAAAACCGCTGAACCATTTCCTGCCGGGTACCCCGGTGCTGTCCTTCGGTACCGCCGGCTGCAATCTCGCCTGCAAATTCTGCCAGAACTGGGACATCAGCAAGTCGCGCGAACTCGACACCCTGATGGATCGCGCCGATCCGGCGACGATCGCCCGCGCAGCCGTGGCATCGGGTTGCCGCTCGGTGGCCTTCACCTACAACGATCCGGTGATCTTTCACGAGTACGCCCAGGATGTCGCGGCCGCGTGCCGCGACGCTGGCGTACGCACGGTTGCGGTCACCGCGAACTACATCAGCGAGGAGGCGCGGGCCGAGTTCTACGCCGGCATGGACGCAGCAAACGTGGACCTGAAGGCCTTCACCGAACGTTTCTATCACCGGCTGACGGGTGCCCACCTGCAGCCCGTGCTGGACAACCTCGAGTGGCTGGTCCGGGAAACGAAGGTCTGGGTGGAACTGACCACCCTGCTGATTCCTGGGGAAAACGACAGCGACGACGAGATCCGAAAGATGTGCGACTGGGTCGTGGACAGACTTGGGCCGCAGGTACCCATGCACTTCAGTGCGTTCCACCCCGACTTCCGGATGACCGGTCATCCGCCGACGCCGGTGCAGACCCTGCGCCGCGCCCGGCGCATCGCGCTGGATGCGGGGCTTCGGTATGCCTACACGGGCAACGCCTACGATCCGGCCGGGCAGTCTACGTACTGTCATGCCTGCGGTCAGCGCCTCATCGGGCGCTCCGGCTACGAGATCACCGGCTGGAATCTGGACCGGGATGGTTGCTGCAGCGTCTGCGCGACACCACTCGCCGGGCACTTCGAACCTCGCCCCGGCAACTGGGGCTCCCGGCGTCAACCCGTCCGCCTCGCCGAATACGCGTAGGGCGCCGCCTCGCGGGGCGGATCGGCGGTTGCTATGCTGGCGTCCGCCATGCGTATCCTGTTCCTGACTCACAGTTTCAACAGCCTCAGCCAGCGCCTGTTCGTGGAACTGCGGCGCCTGGGGCATGAGATCTCTATCGAGTTCGACATCAACGACCGGGTGACCGAGGAGGCCGTCGCACGGTACCGGCCGGACCTGGTGATCGCGCCGTTCCTGAAGCGCGCGATTCCGGAGTCGGTATGGCGCCACACACTCTGCTGGATCGTGCACCCGGGTCCAGTGGGCGATCGCGGGCCGGCGGCGCTGGATTGGGCCATCGAGGAGGACGCCGCACAGTGGGGCGTGACCGTGCTCCAGGCCGATGCCCAGATGGATGCCGGCGATGTCTGGGCCTCGGCGGGGTTTCCGATGCGGGCAGGGTCCAAGAGCAGCCTGTACCGTCGCGAAGTCACCGATGCTGCGGTCCGCGCGGTCACGCTCGCCCTGGGAAGGCTCCAAGATCCAGGCTTCCGGCCTACGGCGCTGCCCAAAAACCCGGACGGCAGTCGCGGGAGGTGGCGGCCCGCGATCAAGGCCGCGCAGCGGCGCATCTGCTGGGGCAGCGACAGCACGGCCGGTGTATTGCGGAGGATACGGGCCGCCGACGGGTTCCCCGGTGTCCGCGACGAGATCTTGGGGTTGCCGGTGCGCCTGTTCAACGCCTGGCCGGAGTCCAGTCTACGTGGGGAACCGGGCGCGGTGATCGCGACCCGCGACGGCGCGATCTGCCGGGCCACCCGGGATGCGGCGGTGTGGATCACGCACCTGCGCGCGGTCGGGTCCGAGCAGGGTGATCTGAAGCTGCCCGCGCGACAGGTGCTGGGTGCCGACCGCCTGAGCGGCGTGCCGGAGGTTCCGCTGGACCCCTTTGCCGCGGGGGGCGGGCATACCTGGCGTGAGATCGAGTGCCGCACCGCGGGCGGTGTCGGCTACCTCTCCTTCGAATTCCACAACGGGGCGATGTCGGCCGAGCAGTGCCGCCGGTTGCTGGTGGCCTGGGAACGATTGCGGCAGACATCCGCCCGCGTGCTGGTGCTGCTGGGCGGGAGCGACTTCTGGTCGAACGGCATCCACCTGCACCGGATCGAGGCCGAGGACAATTCCGCCGACGCCTCCTGGGACAACATCGAGGCGATGAACGACCTGACCCGGGCGATCATCGAGACCGACGACCGGCTGGTGATTGCGGCCCTGCGCGGCAACGCGGGGGCCGGCGGCGTCTTTCTTGCGCTGGCTGCGGACGAGGTCTGGGCTGCGCCCGGCGTGGTGTTGAACCCCCACTACAAGAACATGGGCAACCTGTACGGTTCCGAATACTGGACCTATCTGCTGCCCCGGCGGGCTGGCATCGACGGCGCGCGGACCATCATGGGGAACCGCCTGCCGCTGGGCGCCCCGGAGGCGATGCAGGCTGGGTTGCTCGATGCGGTGTTCGGCAGCGATGCCAGCGACTTCGCCGAGCGGGTCGCCGTGCGCGCCGAGGACCTGGCGTCGGCGCCCGATCTGCCGGAGCGTCTCCAAGCCAAGCAGGCGCGGCGCCGGCAGGACGAGGCCCGGCGGCCGCTCGCAGACTACCGGGAAGAGGAGATGCGGCACATGCGGCTGAATTTCTTCGGCTTCGATCCCAGTTATCATGTGGCGCGATACAACTTCGTGCACCGCGTGCCGCAATCCCGTACGCCGCTTCATCTCGCCCTGCACCGACGCATCGGCGCAGGCGGGGGCTCGGGCGCCACCGCAAGGATCAGAACATGAGCGAACGTTTCACGGTCTCCGTCGAACCCGGTCTGGCGCAGGAGTTCGACGCCTTCATGAAGCGCAAGGGGTACAGCAACCGGTCGGAGGCGGTCCGTGACCTGATCCGGGGTGCGTTGGCCACCGAACGCCTGGATCCCGATCAGGACGGCGCCTGCGTTGGCGTGCTGAGCTACATGTATGACCATCACGAACGCGAGTTGAGCAAGCGCCTGACCCAGGCACACCATGCCCACTACAACCTGACCGTCACCACGCTGCATATGCACCTGGACCACGACCTCTGCGTCGAATCCGTGCTGCTCAGGGGCAAGGCCAGCGACGTCCAGGCCTTTGCCGAATCGGTCGTGGCGCGACCCGGCATACGGCACGGGCAGCTGCACCGGATCCCCCTGGAACACGCGCCAGAGAAGCGGCCGGCGGCGGGCCCCCATCACGGGCACGGGCACGAGCATGATCGGTGAGCCGCGTGGCGGCTTGCCGGAGTGGGAGACGGTGGCAGGACGGTGAGCGCAGGGGGTGTAGCAGCGGCCGGGCATCCCGCCACCGCGGAGGCGGCTGCCACGATCCTCGACGCCGGGGGGAACGCCTTCGACGCGGTGATCGCCGGACAGTTTGCTGCCTGCGTCGCGGAACCGGTGCTCTGTTCGCTTGGAGGCGGAGGGTTTCTGCTGGCCAGGCAGGGGCGCGGTCCCGTGCAGGCACTGGACTTCTTCGTGCAGACCCCGCGGTACAAGCGGCCGGTGGACGAGATCGAGTTTCTCCCGATCGTCGCCGATTTCGGCGACGCCCAGCAGGAGTTCCACATCGGCCTTGGCTCCGTGGCCACACCCGGCATGGTGCGTGGCCTCTTTGCCGCGCATCGCAGCCTGGGATCCCTCCCGATGCACGTGCTGGTGGAACCCGCCGTGCGGCTGGCGCGCGACGGGGTCCGCGTCAATGCGCTGCAGGCCCATGCCTTTAGGATCGTCGAGGCGATCTATGCCCATTCGGAGGACTCGCGCGCCCTGTTCGCGAGTCCCACCCGCCCCGGCTCGCTGGTGGTGGAAGGCGACCTGCTCCGCCAGACGGACCTGGCCGACGTCCTCGAACGTCTGGCTCGTGAGGGCGAACCGTGGTTCTACGAGGGTGAATTCGCGCATCTGTTGGCAGACCTGAGCCGGCGGGACGGCGGTCTGCTGCGACTGGAAGACCTCCGCGAGTACCGTGCGGAGTACCGGGAGCCGCTGGCCCTGGATTACCGGGGGCATCGGATCTGGACCAATCCGCCCCCCTCGTCGGGAGGAATCCTCCTCGCTTTTGCCTTGAAACTGCTGGAGGCCATGGATATCCCCGAGGATCCTTTCGGCTCGACGCGACATCTCGAGAGGTTGTCGCGGGTGATGGCCCTGACCGACCGGGCGCGTCTGGAAGCGATGTCCGACGACGACGGATCCGTCGATGCCTGGGCACTGCTGGAGCCGGCTCTTTTGGACCGGTATCTGCGGGAACTACGGGGGTTGAGCCCCGCGCTTCGGGGAACCACGCAAATCAGCGTGATGGATGGCAAGGGCAACGTCGCCAGCCTGACCGCCAGCAACGGGGAGGGCTGCGGCAGGCTGATTCCGGATACCGGCGTCATGTTGAACAATATGCTCGGGGAGCAGGATCTCAACCCCGGCGGTTTCTTCCGCTGGCGGGAGGATGAGCGGCTGACCTCGATGATGGCACCGACCCTGGTGGTGCGCGCCGACGGCGGCGAGGTCGCGCTGGGCTCCGGCGGCTCCAACCGCATCCGCACCGCGATCCTGCAGGTGCTGGTGAACCTGCTGGATTTCAGGATGCCCCTGGACAAGGCGGTCGATGCCCCGCGCATTCATTTCGAGAACCAGCTCCTCAGTGTCGAGGCCGGCTTTGGCTTCGATGCCGATTTCTCCGCCTTCCTGGCCCGCCATCCCGAGCATCGCCTGTGGGCGGATCGGAGCCTGTTCTTCGGTGGTGTGCACGCGGTGGCCCGCGGACCCGAAGGGTTCTTCGGCACTGGCGATTCACGGCGTGGGGGCGTCGTCCAAAGGGCACCGGGACCTTCGTCGGAGGCTAGTGGGCCATGCGGGAAGTTCGGTGCCTAAGGAGCACAGCCAGTGGCACCGGAGCAAGGCGGGCAAGTGCAGGAATAGTGGGCCTATTTCAAACTTGCCCAACGCAGCGCCGGTGCTTCTGGCGAAGCGATCTGGTACCGAACTTTCCGCATGGCCCACTAGCAGCCTGTCGGACTTGGGCTGCTCCTACTGCGCCGGTGGGAGAGCGGTGCATTTTTCCCTGATTTCTCGTTACATAGAACCACTATGCGCCTCGAAATCATGAAAAACTGCCCTCGCTCTCCCACGCGGCTCGCTACGGGCACCCAAGTCCGACAGGCTGCTAGGGGCTCGGGCGCCTGACCGGCGCTGGGACCCGGTTGATCCCGATTCGGTGCAGGATTCTCGAAGGTGGATCTGGTCTGCAGAAGGCCGGCCGGGTAAGATCAGCGTTATGAGAAATTGATCTTACTGGCGAGTCACGGCGATGAAGGCAGAACTCTACAAGTGGCCATCGACAGGGCCCGGCGCGAGCCCGTTCAAGACTGGATCTCGACGCCTGTTCCACCTGTTCCGCACCGTGTTGCTGGCTCTTGCGGCCTTCGCCTTGGCTGCGATATCTGCCCCGGTGCTGGCGCATTACCCCTGGATCACCGTCGCGCAGGGAGACGCCGGCCCGGCGTTCCGGGTTCATTTCGGTCACCGGTTTCCCGCCGAGGGCCGCTTGGGGCCGCATCAGTTGCAGGCGGTCCGGCTGATCGCACCCGGCGGGGTAGCGCATGAGTTGGCGCTGGCGGATGACGAACTTCACCCGCTGCCGCCCCTCGGCGATGGTACTTATATGCTCGTCGTTGAACAGAACTTGAGCTTCTGGAGCCGCACCCACGAGGGCGGGCGGCGCGCCTCCCGCGAACAGTATCCGGACGCATTCAGTTGCAGCCAGTCGGCAAACGTGATGAAGGCCGTCTTGGGCGGTGGCGCGGGCGAAGCCTGGGCACGGGAACAGGGCCACGCCCTGGAACTGTTTCCGCTGAGCGATCCGGCGGTGCTGCGCACCGGGGATCCGCTGGAGGTCCGGGTCCTGCTTCACGGCGCGCCCTGGACGGGCGAGATTCGTGCGACCTACGCGGGATACGAGGGGCAAGGTGAGGAGGCCTACGCGGTCCGTGTGGCCACGAACGCCGAGGGTGTCGCCCGTTTCGTTCCGGCCGTCGCCGGCCAGTGGCTGGTTCTGGCGCACGCGGGAGAGGACTTCCCCGATCCGTCGATCTGTGATCGCAGGTCGTACCACTCGACCCTGACCTTCGTGGTGCGTTGAGCGTGTCCCTGCGGCGACGGTTGCGTACGGGTGCCCAGCGGCGCAGGCGCGAAGCGTGCCTGATCGCGGCGCTTGCCGGGTTGCTGCTGTTGCCGCCCGGTTCGAGTGCGTTGGCGCACGCCCTGCTGCATGAGTCCTCTGTGGGCGAAGCCGCCGTCGTGCAGTTCCTTTTCCCCGACGGCGACAAACCCTACTTCGAGGCCTACCGGGTCATGGCCCCGGACGACACGCGGCCGTTTCAAAGCGGCCGGATCAATGCGGTCGGCGAGGTGAGTTTTCGCCCGGACCGACCCGGTACTTGGCGGGTCGTCGTCGCCACCGAGGACGGACATGGCGCAGAAGTGCGGGTTGACGTCGGCCGGGAAGGGGCGGCGAGCGCCGGCGGGGCCGGCGCCGGGCTCTCGCAGCCCGCGCGCCTGACGGCGGGGATCGGTTACCTGCTGGGGGTCTTTGGTCTCATCGCGCTCTGGCGCGGGCGTCGCGCCCGTCACCGGCCCGCCTGACATGCATATCCCTGACGGACTGATCTCGCCGCAGACCTACCTTCCCGCGCTGGCCGTGGCCGTACCCTTGTGGTGGTGGGCGGCGCGCGCGTTCACGCGGCAGGTGGGGGACGAGGCCCTGCCGCGGCTCGCGGTGTTCACCGCACTGGCCTTTGTGCTGTCGAGTCTGATGCTGCCGCTCCCGGGCGGGACCTCCGGTCACGCGATCGGCGTGGGGCTGCTGGCGCTGGTGTTCGGGCCCTGGGTTGCGTTTCTTGCCTACACCCTCGTTCTCGTGCTGCAGGCGCTGGTCATGGGCGCGGGCGGCATCACCGCACTGCCCGTGAATGCTTTGGCCATGGGTTTCATCGGCGCCTGGACCGCCTACCTGCTGTTCCATCTCCTGCGGCATGTCCAGGCCGACTTTGCGGTGCTTGCCGCCGTGTTCGTCTCGATCCTCTTTTCCGCCCTGCTGGTGGCACTGGTCCTGGGTCTGCAACCGCTGATCGCCCAGGGTCCGGATGGCAGCCCGCGCTTCTTCCCCTTCGGCTGGTCGGTGACCCTGCCGGCGATCCTGCTGCCGCACCTGTTCATCGGGCTGGCCGAGGCGGTCCTGACCCTGTTGATCTGGCGGCATGCACGCAGACGCTGCTGGATACCCGCGGCCTGCGGGCGGGAGGCCTGAAGTCATGCTTCTGTCGCATCCGGTTCGCTTCGCTCTCTACCTCAGTGCGGTGATTGCGGTCACGCTGATCCATGACCCGCGCGTGCTGCTGCTCGTGCTCGCCGGGCTTCTTCTGCTCTCCGGTTCCGGCCGCCCCGCACTCCTGCTTCGCGCGGGGCGGCCGGTGCTCTGGATTCTGCTGCTGCTCTCGTCGGGGATCCTGTTCATGGGATGGCTGACGGGGCAACCAGTGCTCGGCGCGCTGCTGCTGATCAACCTGAGGGTCGTGGTCCTGGCGCTGCTGACCGCCTGGATGGTGCGTGACGTCGATCTCGACCTCGCGCTGGTGCGCTGGCCACGGGCCCGTCGCTGGCTGGTGATCGTGCGCGGTCAGATCCAGCTCTTCCGCCGGCTGGCCCAGGATTACCGCGCTGCCCAGAAGAGCCGTACGGTGGTCGCGCCCACGCTGCAGCAACGCTATCAGGGCAGCGCGACGATCGGCCTCGCCGCGCTGGACAAGGGTGTGCACAACGCGGAGATGGTGACGCAGGCGATGCGCTCGCGCGGTGCCCTGCATGACTGAACCGGTTCCGTTGCTGGAACTGGAGCAGGTTGCCGTCGCCTACCCGAATGGCCGCAGGGCGCTGGAGGGCATCGACCTGGCCATCGAGCCGGGCGAGCGCGTGGTGCTCCTGGGCACCAACGGCTGCGGCAAGAGCACCCTGCTGCGGGTGCTCGACGGGCTGATCGTGCCCACCAGCGGGGAATTCCGCTTTGGCGGGAGGAGGGTCGACCAGCAAACGCTGAAGGACCGCGACTGGCAGCGCGACTTCCGCCGGCGGGTCGTGCTGATGTTCCAGCACCCCGAGTCGATGCTGTTCAATCCGACGGTCCGCGACGAGATCGGCTTCGGCCTTCGGCATCTGTCGGAACCGGAGCGAGCGGACCGGATCCGGCACTGGGCCGACCGGCTGCGACTGCAGGACTTCCTGGATGCTCCGCCCTTCGAACTGTCGGGCGGCGAGAAACAGCGGCTGTGCCTTGCGTGTCTCCTGGCCGTCGAGCCAGAGGTTCTGCTGCTGGATGAACCGACCGCGAACCTCGACCCGCGAACCGTTGGCTGGCTGCTGGAGTGGCTGCGCGGGCGGCCCATCACCTCCGTGGTCGCGACGCATCAGATGGCCCTGGTGCCACAACTGGGCGAGCGTATCGTGATCCTGTCTGACGATCATCGGGTCGTATTCGACAGCCGCGCCACCGGAGGTCCGCCGGACCACGACCTGCTGGTTGCCCACGGGCTCGCGCACGGCTGAGGGAGCGCCAGAACTGGCGTCGGGGGCCCAATATCGGGGATCATGTCGGCCCCGCGAACCCGTTTCGATCCTGTTTCCCCCCGTGCTGACCCGGTGGTGACGTGCCGGCTGGGTTCCAGGAGGCATTCCCAGGGCCTGCTGCCGCTGAATCGGCGCAGGCCGAAACTGACGAGGAGAAGAACGATCATGGTGGCAGGGCTCGACGAGAAGCTGGAACCCATTTACCGGGACGTGCTGCGGCGCAATCCGGGTGAGACCGAGTTCCATCAGGCGGTGCACGAGGTGCTGGAGACCTTGGGCCCGGTGCTGGTGAAGTATCCCGAGTTCGCCGAGCACAAGATCATCCAGCGCATCTGCGAGCCCGAGCGCCAGATCATCTTCCGCGTGCCCTGGCAGGACGACCAGGGTCATACGCACATCAACCGGGCCTTTCGCGTGGAGTTCAACAGCGCGCTGGGCCCCTACAAGGGCGGGATGCGCTTCCATCCCTCGGTGTACCTGGGAATCATCAAGTTCCTGGGCTTCGAGCAAATCTTCAAGAATGCGCTGACTGGGCTGCCCATCGGCGGTGGCAAGGGCGGCAGCGACTTCGATCCGAAGGGGCGCTCGGATGCCGAGATCATGCGCTTCTGCCAGAGCCTGATGACCGAGATGTACCGCCACATCGGTGAGTACACCGACGTGCCTGCCGGCGACATCGGCGTCGGCCAGCGCGAGATCGGTTATCTCTTCGGCCAGTACAAGCGCATCACCAACCGCTACGAATCGGGCGTCCTCACCGGCAAGGGCCTCAACTGGGGCGGCAGCCGCGCGCGGACCGAGGCGACCGGCTACGGCGCCGTGTTCTTCCTCGACGAGATGCTCAAGGTGCGTGGCGATTCCCTGGAAGGGAAGACCTGCGTCGTGTCCGGTTCCGGCAATGTCGCGATCTACGCCATTGAAAAGATCCATAGCCTGGGCGGCAAGGTGATTGCCTGTTCCGACTCCGATGGCGTGATCGTGGACAAGAACGGTCTGGACCTGGACCTGATCAAGCAGGTCAAGGAGGTCGAACGCCGCCGCATCAGCGTGTATGCGGATGAGCGAACGGACAGCACCTACCTGCCGGACGGGAATATCTGGACGGTTCCCTGCCAGATCGCGCTGCCCTGTGCGACCCAGAACGAGCTCAACGGCAAGGATGCCACCATTCTGGTGCAGCAGGGCTGCATCGCGGTGGCCGAGGGGGCGAACATGCCCACGACCCCGGAAGGTATCCATATCTTTCAGGAGGCGGGCATCGCTTACGGGCCGGGAAAGGCCGCCAACGCCGGCGGCGTCGCGACCAGTGCCCTGGAGATGCAGCAGAACGCCAGCCGCGACTCCTGGACCTTCGAACACACCGAGGCGCGCCTGCAGCAGATCATGGTGAATATCCATCGCAACTGCTATGAAACGTCGGCCGATTTCGGGCAGCCCGGCAACTACGTGAAGGGAGCCAACATCACGGGCTTCCTGAAGGTCGCCCACGCGATGGTCGCCCTTGGGCTGATCTGACTAATAAGCCATGTCCGCCCAGACGGGGTCGTGGTCGGATGATCGCCACGGACCTGCGCCCGGGGTCCGGCCGCTGAACCCCAGGAACGGTGGTTCGTCGGCGTTGATGTGCCAGATGGCTGCGCGCGAAACCCGCCCGGCGAGGGCGGGACCCGCGAGCAGGTAGTCCAGTTGCCCGGCCTCGCCGCGGAAGACGTAGGTGTAGCGGCGCGATGGGGACAGGTGCGGCGCCGTAAGGTCTCGCTTGCCCGCGGCCAGCAGCGTGACGACGGGATCCTCAGCGGCGTAGGCGTTGACATCGCCGGCGATCAGTACCGGTGCGCCGTTTCTGCGCACGCGATCCAGCCAGTCGAGCAGCCGGCGCGACTGGGCCGTTCTCAGTTCGTTCCAGCAGCCCTGCCCACGGTCGACGTCGCCTTCCGACGGGCAGCCGACCTTGGCCTTGAAATGCACCGCGACGACGCCGAAGGGGTCGCCGTCGCCGGTCGGTCGGAACCAGGCCAGCAGGGGCGCGCGGTTATGCACGGGATCGAGGTCGGCATCGGTGCCGAGCAGATATACGCGGGCGGGCCGGTAGAGCAGGGCGTTGCGGATCGGGTCCGTTCCCGCGTCCGGGTTGGCCACCGCGCGATAGCGCTGGCGAGTGGGCAGCCCGCGATTGAGGGTGGCCACCAGATCGTCGAGTGCGCGGCCATGGTTCTCCACTTCGGTCAGGCTGAGCACGTCGGCGTCGACGCCGCGCACCCCTGCGGTCAGCTTCTGCCGTTGACGACGCAACTCCGCACGGTTGGATGCGCCCCGGCTCCCCAGCGTGAGGAAGTAGTTCTCCACGTTGAGCGTCGCCACGCGCAGGGTTCCGTCCGGCGCGGTAGGCGGCGGCGGTCGTGGATTGGCGGAGTGGAACACCGGGGTCCGGGTCGGATGGATGCGGTGTGCGTCGAAGGCGTACGTCAGGATGCCGGTCAGCCCCGCGATCTGGTCTCCGACCCGCCGCGTTCCGTCGGCGTCGAGGTAGGGGATGGGCAGCGGGTTCGCGCGATAGCTGCCGTCGTCGAGCACGATCTGCCGGGCGCTGTTCAAGTCCCGCTCCGGTACAGCGTCCTGACCAGGGTGGAACAGCCGCCCGCCGGCGGCCAGCTGCAGGCTGCCGTAGCGGCCGAGCTGCGCGTTGCCGGTGACCGTGAGCGTTTGGTCGAGGCGGACCTTGACGTCCCGAAGGTCTGCGAGGCGCGCCGCATCCTCGGGCAGGCGCAGCGCGACGGGAAGGGGTAACCCGATGTGGGAACAGACGTTCAGGTCCGTGATTCGGCTGACCTGGGGACGCTCGTGGAAACGGGCGAATCGCCCGGCCACCTGCACCCGGTCGCCGGGCTTCGGTTCCCGGGCCTCCAGCGTCGGCGCGTAGACGAAGAGTCCGACGGGGGGCGTATCGCCCTCCTGGAGAAAGAAGCCACCCAGGCGATCCGCGCCGGTGAATACGCCTGTCACAACGCCTTCGATCGTAACGTGGCGACCCTCGGCCACCCGGCCGGCCCTTAGTTCCGCGAGCGGAGTGACCTGGGCGCCGGAGCAATCCGCAACAGCCGGTCCGGTGCCCGGAACGAATCCTCCGAGGACGACCAAGAGCAGGCCAACCATCCCTGTATGCCTATGCATGAACACGTTCCCTCGTGCAGCGCGCGGCACTCCGCGCGTCATCGATTTCCAACGTTGACCGGCGGTCGGGTTTAAGGCACATCCGACCACCGGGAGGGGGGGTCACTCGATGGTGATCGTCCGGGATCCACTGTCGCCATCCGGCTTGCGGCCGATGGTAACGGTCAGGATGCCATCGCGAAAGCTCGCCTTCAGGTCGTCGGGGTCGGCATCCCCGGGCAGGGCCAGTACCCGCTGGAAGCTTCCGTAGCTGCGTTCGCTGTAGTGGTAGTGTTCCTCTTCCTCCACCCGTTTTTCCCGCTTTTCGCCACGTACGATCAGGCTGTCTCCCTCGACTGAAACCTGGATGTCATCTTTGCTCACACCCGGCATCTCTACCTTGATGGTATAGGCCTTCTCATTCTCGGTGATATCCAGGCTGGGCCGGAAGAGGCTCTCTTGCGCCTCTGTCTGCCAGGGCCAGGCGGGCAGGTTGAATCCGCGCAGAGCCTGCGCGAAGACCCGGTCGATCTCGTGATGCAGTGCGACCAGGGGGTGGCCTGCCGCGTCGCCGCGGCGAATGACCGGCAAGTCGTGGTCAGGGGGAGATTCCTCTTTCTTCAGCCAGTTCCACGGGGAAAGCTTTTTCCAGTCCATTGCGAGTCTCCTGTGTCGGTAGTGTCCCTACGGATTGTAGGGCATCAGTGCGCATGCGCGCAGGTCTCGGGGCCGTGTCCACACGGCAAAGGAGAGTGCTGAGGTCGCTCGGCCTGGCCGGAAATCCCGAGCATTGTGCTAAACTATTGCCCGAATTGAACAACGATCAGGAGTAAATGCATGGATCTTCCAGAACGCGACGGCGACGGCTACCTTGTCGACAGGGATTGCTGGACCCCGGAAATCGGGCGTGCGATGGCCGAAGCCGACGGCATCGAACTCGACGACGAAAAGTGGGAGCACATCGTGAAGGCCCGCGAGTATTTCGAGGACCATGCGGTGGTGCCGCCGATCCGCAAGTTCGCCAAATTCATGAATGCCGATCAGAAGGGCATGTTCACGACCTGGATGACCGGTCCGATGAAGCCGATCACCAAGTACGGCGGCCTGCCGAAGCCCACGGGCTGCGTCTAGCGGCCTGCACCCGGGAAGCGGTCGCCCCCGCAAGAGGCATCGACGGTTCCGAAAGCGCTTCCCGGGTGTGGTGAAACCACCGCGAATCGACCCGGTTCTTCTGTTACTGCGAGATCGCCCGGAAACCGGCCGTGAAGCCCATCAGTGATCCCTCGACGACCGCCACGCGATCGGAATCGAGCATCTTCACGCCGACGCGGAAGGTGGTCCCGCCACGCATCGCAGTCATCATCTCCGAATCGACCTGCGCGACGACTCGGCAACCGTTGGGCATGCAGGTCTGAAAAGGGAACTCGCGCTGGAGGGTCTCACCGACCTGGAACAGCATGCCGGGTCGAAGGTCGAGACCCAGCGGCAGGTAGATCACCATGACGGTGTCGCCCTCGATGACGCCGACGGATATCTGCATCACCGGCTCCCCGCCCTCGTCGACGGCGGCCTGCGTAATGAAGCAGCTCTCGCCGGTCGGCGTATCCTCGCAGATCACTTGCCAGTCCTGGTGGGTGGGACCCGGACGAACCTCGCTGCCGAACTGGGCGGACGCGGGCGCCGCGCCGAACACCATCAGCAGCAGGGTGGGGGCAGCAATGCGGGCCAGGGTGCTGCGCATACGGTTCGAGATGGTAATGGCTGGTCTCCCGGAAGTGGTTTGGGATTCGCTGAAGCTATCCGGAGGCTCAGACAGCGTCAAGTGGGCAAGATTCCGGAAATCCCGGGACCCGCAGGGAGATCGTCTCACCCGGGCGGCTTTCCTCAGCGCGAGCGATCCCGGGTCGAGGGCCGCAGGGCGAGCATGCGGTATTGCACCTGTCCGGAGCGGAGCGCTGCGTTCAGGGCATTGCCTCCGACCACATTGGCCCAGAACGGGCGGCGCATCAGTCCCAGCGCCTGTGCGACCGGACTGACGATGGACACCAGCCAATCCCTGGGACGCCCGGTGCGGATCAGACCCGACAGATCCTGTTGTTTCAGAGGCTCGAAACCCGCCCGCCGGGCCACCGCATCGAAGTCGGCCAGCGTGCAAAGGCCAGGAACGCGCCATCCTGTACGAAAGGTATCGATGGTCTTGCGTCGCGCCGGGTCGTCCGTTGGCGCCGGGCGCGCCAGAAAGTCATCGACGACGACCAGTACCCCATCCTCGACCAGGTGCTCGCGACAGGTAGCCAGAAGACGATCCGGCCTGGAGGAATGGATGAAGGACTCGACCGCGATGACCGCGTCGGCCCGCAGATCCAGCTGCAGATCTTCGAAATCGCCCTGAGTGAAACCGCAGCGTTCCTCCAGTCCCTGCCGCCGTGCCAATTCGCGGGCAATCGACACCTGTCGCGCACTGATCGTGACGCCGTGCAGGCGAGCGTTGGGGAAGGTCTGCGCGAGGCTGAACAGCGTGCCGCCCACACCACAGCCCAGGTCGAGCACCGCAACGGGCTCTCTGGGCAGGAAGCTGCGGATCTCTTCGGCGATCAGGGCGTTGACGTACCCGGCGGCCTCCCTACCAGTGCGCACTCCGGGACCCCAGAGGCCGCGATGGATGGCGTGCCCGGACCCGCTGCTACCGATGCGCAGGAACAGGTCCGTGTTGCGGTCGTAATAACGCTGGAGTTCGTCGCCGGGCATTTCTCCATTGTCCCGGATTCGCGAAAGGTCCGACACTGCAGGTGTTCCGTGTCGGGATTTGCAGCGGACCACTGACGCCTTTCCGTCAGGACATGAAGCCCTGGCGTCCGTACTGGGTTGAGGGGAAAATCGAAACCACAACGGATTTGGGCAATGAAAAGGGCGTAGTTTCATGCGCCATCGAGCACGGATGCCGCATGCAGCGCTTGACCGGGAGAGAGGCCACATGAAGGAACGCTACATCCTGGCGATCGATGCCGGCACCACCGGAATCACCGCTCTGGTGTTCGATCACGCAGGGCGGATTCGCGCCCGGGGCTATTCGGAGTTCACCCAGTACTATCCTCGGTCCGGCTGGGTGGAGCACGATGCCGAAGAGATCCTGATGGTGGCCTTGCGGGTGATCGAGGAGGCGTTGCGCGAGGGTGGTCTGCGCGCCGCGGATCTCCTGGGGATTGGCATCACCAACCAGCGGGAAACCGCGGTGCTGTGGGACAAGTCCAGCGGCAAGCCGGTGGGTCGGGCCATCGTCTGGCAGGATCGACGCACCGCACCGGCCTGTGAAGCACTGCGCGAGCAAGGGCTCGAGGCCTGGGTGCAGGACAGGACCGGATTGCTGCTGGATCCCTATTTCTCCGGCACCAAGATCGGATGGCTGCTGGATCACGAATCGGGTCTGCGCGAGCGGGCACGGAGTGGCGGCATTGCCTTCGGCACCATCGACTCCTGGCTGGTCTACCGTCTGAGTGGCCGCTGGACGCACGTGACCGACTACTCGAACGCCTCGCGTACGCTGTTGTACAACATCCACGAACTGCGCTGGGATGACGATCTGCTGGAACTGCTCGACATCCCGAAGGCGATGCTGCCCGAGGTGATGCCGTCGTCCTGGATCTACGCCCAGACCGACCCGGAGCTGTTCCTGGGCACGCGGCCCATCCCGATTGCCGGGATCGCCGGCGATCAGCAGGCGGCCCTTTTCGGGCAGGCCTGTTATCGCCCGGGGATGGCCAAGAACACCTATGGAACGGGTTCTTTCGTGCTCCAGCACACCGGGACAGAGGCCGTACCCAGCCAGCAGCGACTGCTGACGACGATTGCCTGGGGCATTGGCGACGAGCCGGTGGAGTATGCACAGGAGGGGGCGATCTTCGTCACCGGGTCGGCCGTACAGTGGTTGCGGGATGGTCTGGGCATGATCGAATCCGCGTCCGAGACAGCCGAACTGGCGGCCTCCGTGACCGATAATGACGGGGTCTATTTCGTTCCCGCGCTCACCGGCCTGGGCGCACCGCACTGGGATCCGTATGCCCGCGGACTGCTGATCGGCATTACCCGGGGCACCACCCGGGCCCATGTCGCCCGCGCGGTGCTCGAGAGTATTGCCTATCAGACGCGTGACGTGCTCGAGGCGATGCAGCGGGACTCGGGCATTCGGCTGGCGGAACTGCGCTGCGACGGTGGCGCCGCTTTGAACCCGATGCTGATGCAGTTCCAGGCGGATATCCTGGACAGCGCGGTGGTGGTCCCGGAGATTGTCGAGACCACCGCGCTGGGTGCCGCCTACCTCGCGGGCCTGGCGACGGGTTTCTGGCAGGACCGTGCGGAGCTCGCCGAGAAGTGGCGGGTGCGCAACCGCTATACTCCGCAGCTCGCTGAGCCCAGGCGGGAACGTCTTTTCCGGCGTTGGCATCGTGCCGTAGCTCTGTCCCGGGGTTGGGCACGCGACGAGGACTGAACCGGGATTTCTGTCCGTGGGGAGATGAACACCAACGGGATCCCGAGGGCGCCGCGGCCTGTCGATGCTGGAGTCTGGCCATGCTCGTCCCTGAATTGATTGCCCACCGCGGCTACGCCGCGCGGTACCCGGAGAACACCCTGCCGGCACTGGAAGCTGCGGCGGACGCCGGGGCGCGCTTCGTCGAGGTGGACGTGCAGCTCTCTGCGGACGGCGTGCCGGTGCTGTTTCACGACCGAGGCCTCCGGCGCATGTGTTCGGTGTCCGGCGCCGTGCACCGGCGTCGGTTTCGGGACCTTGAGCAGCTTGCGGCGACGGAACCGCGCCGCTTCGGGGAGCGATTTGCCGGCACGGGTCTGGCAAGTCTCGCGCAGTTCCGACGGTTTCTCGAGACCCACCCTGAAATCATCGCCTTTGTCGAAGTGAAGGCGGTCGCGATCAAGCACTTCGGGATCGTCCGGGTTCTGGATGCGATCGGCGTGGAACTCCGGCCGGTGTCGGAACGCTGTGTGCTGATTTCCTTCGCCCTCCCGCTTCTGGAGGCAGCGCGCGGGCGTCTCGAGGGGGCGCCCGGGCCGCTGGGCTGGCACGCGATCGGCGCGGTGATCAGCCGCTGGCGTCAGCGCGCGGCACTGCGGCAATTGCGGCCGGAATATCTCTTTTGTGCGATCGACGGATTGCCGCGCGCCGGGGAGATCCGGTTTCCCGGTGCCCGCATCGCGGTCTATGAGGTTGCCAGCGCAGTGCTCGCCCTGTATCTGCACCGTCGGGGAGTACAGATGATCGAGACCTTCGCGATCGGCGAGCTCAAGCAGGAACTGGATGAACTCAGCAGACTGGGAGAGCCCGTGCGCTGAACGAGTGGGCTGTCAGGCGGGTGCTGCGAGTGGCCCATGCCGCGGGTCTACCTCCGAACCGGGTTTTATCGTTTACTCTGGCTGTTCTGGAGCAAGGAGGAAATCGATGGCAAAGGCAAGGCGCAAGGCCAAGGGTTCGCCACAGGCGGCAAAGGGCGCGGCAACCGTTGGAGCGGGCCGGAAGCAACCCGACTGGGTGGTCGTCGGGCTGGCGCTGGTCGGGGTGGCGGTCACGGCGTACCTGACCGCGGGAACCTGGCTGAGCGCGGCGCCGGCCTTCTGTGCGGAGGGATCGGGCTGCGACCTGATCCAGCAGAGTGAGTGGTCCACCCTGCTGGGTCTGCCCATGTCGCTGTGGGGGCTCCTTCTCTACGCGCTGCTGGGGTTGATCGCCTTCCGCATGCCGTCCAAGCTGAAGCGTTGGCGCCGCCTCTGGTTCCTGGCCTTCGTCGGGGTTTCCGTCAGCCTCTACCTGACGGCCGTCGGCTGGTTGGTCCTGGACGCCTTCTGCCCCTGGTGCCTCGTTTCCCTGGCCACCATCAGCGCGCTATTGATCGCGCTCTTCCTGCGGCGCCCCGCCTCGGCTCCGGGGATGGCCTGGAGTCCTTGGCTGCTGCGCAGCGCCGGCACCGGACTGGCGGTCGTCGTCGCCCTGCATCTCTACTCCAGCGATCTCCTCTCGCGGCCCGAAAATCCCCGGTTGGCGGCGTTGGCGACGCACCTGGAAGAGTCCGGGGTACGGTATTACGGCGCGTCCTGGTGCCCGAGTTGCCGGAATCAGGCGCGGCTGTTCGGAGCCGCGAGTGATCGCCTTCCCTACGTGGAATGCAGCCCGGGTGGGCGCGGAACGCCGATGGCCCAGGTGTGCGTGGCGGCCGGAATCGCCACCTACCCGACCTGGGTGATCCATGGGCGGCGTTTCGAGGAGGTCCTGCAGCCGCGCGAACTGGCACAGCTTTCCGGTTTCGACTGGGATGGCCACGGGCGCTGACGGCGTGGATGGCCCTGGCGCCCGAAGCCCCGTTCGCGAAAATCACGACTAGACTGAGGGGTAACGCACAGTAAAGCGGGAGGACCGCCGATGAAGACCGTCCAGGAAATCCTGAACGAAAAGGGGCACGATCTGTACAGGATCGGTCCAGATCACAGCGTATTGGACGCCCTCCGTCTGATGTCGGAACAGGAGATCGGTGCCTTGCCCGTAGTCGACGGCGAGCGGCTGGTCGGCCTGATCTCGGAGCGTGACTATGCCCGCAAGGTGATCCTGCTCGATCGCAGTTCGAGCGAAACCCGGGTGCGGGACATCATGATGACCCGGGTGCCCTGCGTGAGCCCCACGCGGACCGTCGAGGAATGCATGGCCCTGATGACGGACAAGCGGGTGCGCCATCTGCCTGTGCTGCAGGACGGGCAACTGGTCGGCCTGGTTTCGATCGGGGACCTGGTCAAGTCCATTATCGATGAACAGCAGTTCATCATTTCTCAGCTGGAGCTCTACATCGCCAGTTGAGCAAGCTTTCATTGCACTTGCGTGCAGCGGCGCAGGAAAGCAGCTGCGCGGGGGAGATGGCAGGCATGAGCGACGAGGATGATCGCCGGATCGAGGCTCTGATCCACGACGTTGTACGGGATTTTCGCGAGACCGCGCACACGACCGGGGTCAGTGCGCCGGATCAGCGCCTGGTCGAGGCGTTGCGCAGGGTGCCCAGGAATGAATTTGTTCCCGGTGCGGCGGCCCGCAGCGCCTGGGAGAACCGGGCCCTGCCGATCGGGCAGGGCCAGACCATCTCGCAGCCCTTCGTCGTCGCCCTGATGACGCAGCTGCTGGCGCTCACGCCGGAGAGCCGGGTCCTGGAGATCGGTACCGGTTCGGGTTACCAGGCCGCGATCCTGGCGGAGCTGGCGGGCGAGGTCTTCAGTATCGAAGTGGTGCCCGAACTCGCCGAGACCGCGTCGGCCACCCTGGAGCGCCTGGGTTACCGCGACGTTCACGTGCGCGCGGGCAATGGCCGAGACGGCTGGCCCGAGGCCGCGCCGTTCGATGCCATCATCGTGACCGCGGGCGCCGACGAGATTCCCCCGGCCCTGGTAGAACAGCTCCGGACCGGGGGCCGGCTGGTGATTCCGGTGGATGCGCAATGGACGGGGCAGGACCTGTTCGTTGGGGTCAAGCAGGAAGACGGCAGCCTGAAGAAGCGCAGGGCGCTGTCCGTGATCTTCGTACCCTTGATAGGTGGCGATGCCGGGCACGGCCACCGCTGAATATTGCCAAGCCCGAGCCGCTTCGGTACAAAGCAGGCTCGCTCGAGCGTCAGGCAGATCCTTCCTATGGCAGACCATACCCCACCATCCACTCCTGGAAGCTTCCTCTCCGGCAGCATCGGTCCCGAGAGCCGGGCGGTGCTGGAGCAGCAGCTCGCAGAGCACCGGGCCCATCTGGCTGCGCTGCCCGAAAACGCCGCTCTCGTGCATCGCGCCCATGTGCTGCTGGACATGGGGGAAGCCCTGATCGGTCTGGAGCGGGGGAAAGAGGCCTGGGATACGGTGCGTCCGCTGGTGGAGCCGCTGGTGGCCGCGGGCGACTGGCAGGAGGCCGTCGAGACCTGCGACGTGCTGTACCGGGCCGAGCAGGAAGATTCCATCCTTGCCCTGGGTCAGGGTGTGTGGCTGAGTGTGACCTACCCGGTGAAGGCGCAGACCACGGTCGCGATGCTCGGTCACATCGTGGATGAGACGCCCGAGCAGTCCGACGGCGCCGCCGTCGCCGCGATGATGGCGCATTACATTGCCGGTTTGCGCACGGAGGGCAGGGAGCGCGACAGCCTGATCTTCCTGACCACGCAGATCATCGCCAGGGTCGCACGGCGGCACCGCGGAATCGAGGATCAGGAAACGCTGGACACCTGGATCGAGATGTACGAGCTCAACAATACCGATACCCTGTTAAAGCGACTGGGCCGGATGCTCGATGCGATCGTGGGCGACCACTGGTGGTTCGATCGGGACGAACTTCGGACCCGCCTGCCAGTGAACTAGCAGGTCATCCGCCTGCCACCGCCGGCTGGCAGCGTCGATCAGCCGGCGGACGCTAGTGGGCCATGCGGCGCAGCCAGTGCTGTTCGCTTACGCAACCGCTTCCCGAGGGCTCCTGTCGATGAACGAACCGTTCGAACCGCGTCGTGTGCTGTTTCCGCCGGTGATCAGCTTTCTGCTGATCGCAAACGGCCTCGTGTTCATCCTGCAACTCTTTGCCTTCGAGCCCCTGCTGGTGAACTTCGCGCTTTGGCCGGTCGGCACACCCGAGGTCATCGAGCAGAACGGTGAGATGGTCTGGGTGCCCCAGTTCCAGATCTGGCAACTGGTCAGCTATGGCTTCCTGCATGGCGGCCTGCTGCACCTGTTCCTGAACCTGTTCGCGATGTGGATGCTGGGTGTGCAACTGGAGAATGCCTGGGGATCACGCCTGTTCGCGATCTATTTCTTCGTGTGCGTCGTCGGCGCTGGTCTGATTCAGCTCGCGGTGGCCTCGCACGGCGTTTTGAACGAGGAAATCTACCCGACCATTGGCGCTTCCGGTGGCGTCTTCGGCATCCTGCTTGCCTTCGGCATGATGTTTCCGAACCAGCGCCTGATCTTCATTCTCCTGCCCATTCCGATCAAGGCGAAATACTTCGTGATCGGCTACGGCGCCTTCGAGCTGTTCGCGGGAATCACCGGCACGATTGCCGGCGTGGCGCACTTCGCGCACCTGGGTGGGATGCTGTTTGGCCTGTTGCTGATCCAGTACTGGCGCGGGCGGCTGCCGATACGGCCGCGGCGACGGGTTTTCTGGTGGTGACAACGGGCTCGGCTGACGGGAACGGGTCGCTCTGACGATCGCCCGAGTCCGCGCCCGAACATCTACACTCTAAAGAGGGGAAAGCGAGAGTAATCGGCCGGCACCTGTCGTGCCGGCCACCCTCGTTCGACCCGTCAGGCCCGCAAGGGTATCCATTGTTTTCGACATGGAGGATCTGAATGGACACTGTCTGGATTGTGGTTGCCGACGCTGCCCGAGCGCGCATCCTGCGCTGCGAAGGGCGCGCCTGCCATGGAATCACGGATGTGGAGGCGCTGTCGCACAGCGAATCCCGTGCTCAGAATCAGGATCTGGTTTCCGATCGGCCGGGGCGGGGCTGGGCCAGTGCCCAGGGTGACGCCCGCCATGCCTTCGACGAAACCACGGATCCGGCTCACCACGAGCGCGATCGTTTCGCACGCATGGTCGCCGAGCGGCTGAAGTCGGCTCATCACGAGGGGATATTCAAGCATCTGGTCATCGTCGCATCGCCATCCTTCCTCGGTGCGTTGCGCGATGTGATGGATCGCAGCGTCGCCCAAAGCGTGCGGGCAGAGGTAGCCAAGAACGTGGTCAAGATCGAGGACCCGGAGGGCCTGCGATCCTATCTCCCCGATTTCCTGTACTGACGTGGCCCTGCCGGCTGCGATGAAGGAGCGCGGCCGGCGTGGATCGGGGTATTGATCGCTGGCTGTCTATACTCATGCTGGAGGGTCTCCACGCAAACGACTTGCCTGAAGGAGGGCACCCATAATGGCCGAAGATCTGATGCAAGAAGTCCTCAATCCGGGGGCGATCAAACGCGATCCCGACTTTCCCCATGCCCCGTTCGACTGGAGCCGCGAGGATGCCGAGCGTGTCGCCAGCAAGGAGGGCCTCGAACTGACCTCGGAACACTGGGAACTCATCCGTGCCCTGCAGGAGTTCTTCCATCGCCACGAGGACTCCCCGCGGATCAACATGCGGGAATTGCACGATGCGCTGGAGGAACACTTCCATGCCGCCGGGGGGCGAAAGTACCTGTACGAGCTCATGCCTGGCGGTCCGGTCGCGCAGGGTTGCCGCCTGGCCGGTCTCGAACCGCCCCCCGAGGCGTCAAGCCAGAGCTTCGGCAGCGTATCCTGATCCCCGGTACCGTCCCGCATGTTGCGGGTCGGTACCGCCTCTGAAAAGCCGCAAACTGCAGCTCGGGTTAGCCCAAAGGGCCTAACCTGACGGGTCTCGCACCCACCCATGGCCGCAAAGCAGCGTCGCCCCCGGCACCCCGGCTGCCGGCGTGGGCCATGGTGCGTGCGTGGTCGTGACTTTCACGCTTACTGTCATGGCCGGCGACCCCCCCTGACGATGAAAAGGGTGCCACGGAACACACGGAAAGACGCGAAAAAGAGGTTGAATACCCTTCATTTTCCGTGCTGTCCGTGTCCTTCCGCGGCTGTATGGTTTTTTACGCGAATGGGCCATACGGACCTCGGCCTGCAGCCGTAGCACGCTGTCGTCCTGAAAGCGCAGGAGCAGCGGGATGGAAGTACCCGTCACCAGCTCTCGCTGGATGCCGTGCAGCAGGATGTGGGAAGTGTCCGGCCCGAGGTGGACCGCGGCTCGCGCGGGTAATGGGATGACGGGACCCTCGTCGCCGGGATCGGGCGCGGTGTTCGGGAGCACGTGCAGTTCGACCCTGGCTGCTGCCGGAGACTCTGCACCGATGAGCGCATGGTCATGCCGCGACCGGTTGCGCAGGGACACGAACGCGCGGGCGTCGTCCGGCACCAGGGGATCGGCATGCACCCAGGGGGCCTGGATGACGAGGATCTCGTGGGAGACGGCATGATGCGCCATGGACGGGCGGGCCCAGGCCACGGCGGCCACCAGCAGCGTTATTGCTGCGAGCCCGAGGGCCTGCCTCCAGATGCGTCTCACCAGGAATCTTCTGTGGTTGCGTGCGCCATCTCTGCTACAGGGCGGAGTGGGTTGGGCGGGGACCCGAAATCTGGCGGCCCGGGTCGGTGTCGCAGTGACTCCATGAGTCCTGCGGCACCGACGAGAGCGGACGCGTGGTCTCAGGAGCCGCCGTTCACTCCACGGTGATCGTGATCACATCGGACGCGACCGGCGGATCGAAGCTGATGTGCCGGTAATCCATGAACAGGAGTTGCAGTGTGTGGGTGCCGGCCGGCAGATCGAGGCTGGCCTCGGTTTGCCCACCCCCGAAATGCCGGGTGGCATCCGTGAACGGCAATGAAGCGTCCAGATCGATATCGGCCACGGTCTTGTTGATCAGCAGGTGGTGGTGCCCGGTGTTGTCGACGTCCACGCCGGCTGGGGCTACTCCCATGCCGCGCAGGCCCATGCGCAGGGTCACCGGACCCTCGATGGTTTCGCCATCAGCGGGCGAGATGAAGTAGACCTTCGCATCTTCCGGGGGCGCGACCCGATCTGCGGCCATCGCCAGGGCGGGAATGAGGGTGAGTGCTGCGAGAAGAGGCAATAGAGCTTTCCACATGGGGACATCCTCCTTTACTTTCTGCTTATTTTGGGTTTCCGGCGCATTCGCAACCGGGTAGAGAAGTCTGACATAGCGTCTGTCTGGGCGCACGCCCCAACCGGCTTTGGCGTAACCCGACGTGACGAGAACGACGCATCGCCCGGGACGATCCGCTTCCGTGCAAGAGGGTCAAGGCTGAAGTGCAGGCCGGTAGAGTTGGCCAAGAGTCATGGGCGCGCGCCCATCATCAGCGTGGAGTCAGTTCGGCGGGCCGGGCTGCGAGGGGTCGCTGCTCCGGGAGATGAAGTAGACCCCCAGTACGGCCATGACCATCCAGACCAGCAATGCCCAGATGCCGAATTGTTCCCACAGCGTGCCGAAGAAGAGGAGCATCACGGCCGCCGCCGCCAGGATCACGTTGCCGAGAATGAAGTAGGTCCGCGGACCGTCGTCGTGGGGTTGCATGGGTTTGCCGGTGGTCGTGGAGTCGGGTCGCCGATTGTAGCAGCCCGTGATGGGTGGGAGCAGGATCCGGGTTTGGGGTACCTCGGCGGCTTCGACCGTCGGGTTACGCTGCGCTAACCCGACCTACCACAGATCCGGGAAGACGCCCCCGACACCGTCGGCCGTAGGTCGTGTTAGCGCAGCGTAACCCGACAGGATGACGCAAATCACGCCGCCGGCACCGGCCGCACCCAGACCCCATCCGATGTGTCCATCACCGCCAGCTTCTGCTGGAACAGCCGTTCCAGTGCCCGCACGTGAAAAATCTCCTCGGTACAACCCCAGCACATGCCGCCGTCCGGGTACATCAAGACCAGGTGGGTGCAATAGGTGGCCGCGAGATTCAGATCGTGCAGGGCGAGCAACGCCCCCCGGCGCCCGGACGCGACTTCGCGGCGCACCAGGTCCAGCACCGCGACCTGGTGATGCAGGTCGAGGTGATTGGTGGGTTCATCCAGTAGCCAGAGGGGCGGGTCCTGCGTCAGCAGCGTCGCCAGCGCCAGGCGCTGGCGCTCGCCTCCGGACAGGGTCTGCACCCGGCGGTCGGCGAGGTCCTCGAGATCCATCTGCGCCAACGCGCGCAGGGCCAGGCCGTGGTCCTCCGCTGTCTCCATGTTCCAGGCGCGAAGAAACGGGTGCCGGCCGATCAGCGCCGTCTCCAGCACCGTGGACGGAAAGCCGTCGTAGTGGTCCTGGAAAACCAGCCCCAGCCGTTGCGCGATACGCCGCCGGGGTACGCCATGCAAGTCCTGACCATCCAAAAGAACCCGACCCGCGTGCGGGCGCCGCAGCCCCGCCAGCGTATGCAGCAAGGTGGTCTTGCCCGCCCCGTTTGGGCCCAGAAGACCCCAGCACTGCCCTGGCAGCACCGGGAAGTCCAGCGCCATGCCCGCGTCGCGCCCGGGGATCTCGATCACCAGGTTCTCCAGCTCCAGCAGCGCTGCGGTCATGTCCGGCTCCGGTAGAGCAGGTACAGGAACACCGGGACCCCGAGCATGGCGGTGATCACACCCACCGGAAGCTGCTCGGGGGCGATGATCGTGCGGGCCAGGGTGTCGGCCAGGGTCAGCAGGATGCCGCCGGCCAGGGCCGACGCGGGCAGCAGCAGGCGCTGATCGTTGCCGATGACCAGGCGCAGCATGTGCGGGATGATCAGGCCCACGAAGCCGATGGTGCCGGCCGTGGTGACGGCCACCGCGGTGACCAGCGCTGCCAGCAGGTACACGGTCCACTCCAGTCGCCGGACGGCCACGCCGAGCACCGCCGCCTGCAGGGGTCCGCGCGCGAGCACATTCAGGCTGCGCCCCAGAGGCAGCGCAAGCCCGACGATCACGAACAGCGTGAGCCAGGGCAGGGCGTTGCCGCGGGCGTGGGCCAGATCCCCCATCAGCCAGTACAGCATGCCCGGGAGCTCCGGGCTGGGCCGCACCGCGAGCAGGAAGGTGATCACTGCGCCCCAGCCCGCCGCCACCACGACGCCGGTCAGCAGCAGCCGCGTTGGCGTCCAGCTCCCGGTGCCGTGCGCGAGTCCGAATACGATCAGCGTGGACAGCAGGGCTCCCGTGAAGGCCGATCCGGAGATCCAGGCCAGCCCGAGCCCCGAGATCATCGCCAGCAATGCGCCGACCGCGGCCCCACCGGAGATCCCCAGCACGTAAGGGTCCGCGAGCGGGTTGCGCAGCAGCACCTGCATCAGGGCCCCGGCGACGGCCAGCAGGCCGCCGGTGGCGAACGCGGCGAGGCTGCGCGGCAGGCGCAGTTCGAGAACCAGCATGCGCGCGAGGTCGCTGCCGTCGCCAAGAAAGGCCGCGACAACCTCGCGTGGCGACAGGTGCACGCTACCCAGCATCACGGATGCCAGCACCGAGAGCGCCGCCGCAATACCCAGCGTCCCAAGGATCACCACGGGGTTGCGCGTGGGGGGTGGCAGTGGCGCTGGGCTCACTGCGGGGCTTCCGGACGCCTTGCACGTGCCGTTTCGAGGGCCTCGCAGAGCATCCGGGTGCCCTCGGCGATACGTGGGGTATGGCGCTGAATGAGCGAGGGCGGAATGAAGAATAGGTTGCCCCGGCGCACCGCTGTGAGGTCTGTCCACTTCTCCCATGGCTGGAGCCAGTCGGGCCGGTCCTCGCCCGGTCCGCCGCTGACGATGGCCTCCGGGTCGGCCGCCAGTACCGTCTCCTTACCGGGGCGTGGCACCAGGGTCTCCAGCTGTCCAAATATGTTGCGACCGCCGCAGAGGCGGATGACCTTGCCGATCAGGTGTGCGTCGTTCACCGTCATCAGCGGCTGGTCCCAGACCTGGTAGAAAACATCCACCGGCGGCCTGTCGGAATAGCGGGCACGAAGGGCGTCGATCTCGTCCTCGAAGTCCTGCGCGGCTCGCTCGGCCAGACCCTCGTGGCCCGAAAGTCGCCCAAGGCGGCGCAAGTCGTCGGCGATGCCCTGGAAGTCGCTGGGTTCGCTGTAATAGACGGTCAGCCCGAGGCGCTCAAGCCGTTCCAGCTGTGCCCGTGGGCTACCGCTGTCCCAGGCGATGATCAGATCGGGGCGCACGGCCAGCAGCCGCTCCAGGTCCAGTTGCGTGGCCGTGCCGACCCGGGGAATTTCCCGTGCCGCCGCCGGGAAGTCGGCATGCGCGACGGTCGCGACGATGCGCTCTCCGGACCCGACCGCGAACAGGAGCTCGGTGAGGTGGGGCGTCAGGCTGACGATGCGCTCGGCAGGCTCCGCCAGCTGCACCGTGCGGCCGCGATCGTCGACCACGGCGATGCCGCGTTCCAGGGCGCCAGCCTGCGCGAAAGGCAGGCAAAGCCAGAGGGTGAGCGCCAGCCACGATACGGACCGGCGGGCCGAGCGCGCGCCGGCGGGCACAGGCCCCGACCCTCCCGTTTCTGCCGTCATCCGGATTCCCGCACCCGCCGGCTGCGCCAGAACAGCTCGCCATCGCCGGCCTCCCGGGCCAATACCCGGGCCATCACGAACAGCAGGTCGGACAACCGGTTCATGTATTGCCGGGCCGCCTCGGTCACCTTCTCCTCGCGCGCCAGATGAACCAGGTGCCGCTCCGCACGGCGGGTCACGGCGCGCGCGAGGTGACACACGGTGGCCGCCTGGCCACCCCCGGGGAGGATGAACTCCTGCAGCGGCGGCAGTCCGGTATTCATTTCCTCCAACCGCTCTTCCAGCCATGCCACGCGCTCAGCCGGTAGTAGCGCCTCGCCGGGAAGCGCCAGTTCGCCCCCGAGGTCGAACAGGTCATGCTGAATCTCGAGGACCCACTTCGTCTGTGGCGCCGGAAGCGCGTTCGCCAGCAGCATGCCGAGCACACTGTTCAGTTCATCGACGTCGCCCATGATCTCGATCCGCGCCGAGTCCTTGGGCAGCCGCGCGCCGGTCGCGAGCCCGGTGCTGCCGTCGTCCCCGGTGCGGGTGGTGATGCGGGTGAGTCGGTTGCCCATTACAAGATCTCCAATCGGGTGAACATCATTCGGAACAGGATGAGTGGGGGCGCCTGTGGTGAGAGGTTTTCGCGCCCGGAGGGCGCTCCTACGCTGCGTCTTCGTCGGTAGGCGCGCGCTCTTGCCGATAGCGGGCTGGAGCGATCCTATTATTGTTGATAGCGTACAGTCACGAAGGCGCCGCGTCCGGGTTGGTTGTAGTCGGCACCCGTGAAGTCCCGCACCGTCGCATACTCGCGGTCGAAGAGGTTGCGTACCGAGGCCTCGAGGGTCCACGCCTTGTCGATCGCATAGGCGGCTCGCAGATCGAGCGTGGCGAAGCCCGAGAGCCGACTATTGTTCGCTGCGTCATTGAAGCTGCGTGCCTGCCCCAGCAGGCTGCCACCGAGCGACCAGTCACCCAGCGCACGGTCCACGTCCACCCGTGCGCTGAAGGGGGAACGTCGCGGCAACTCGTTGCC
>SKJG01000084.1 GCA_007116035.1 Thioalkalivibrio sp. | reverse complement strand
GCGCTGCCGTTCGACTTGCATGTGTTAGGCATGCCGCCAGCGTTCAATCTGAGCCAGGATCAAACTCTTCAGTTTAAAGCTATTTACGGATAGCTCCGTAATACCTTTTCGAAGAGCGACCCAACCTCATTCAAACTCTGAGGTTTGGTGCTTACTTCGCATATCGATTTGGCGTTTCCCAATCGTTAGCGACGCAAGCATCCGCACAAACTACTTGATTCACATGTTCTTAAAGAGCGCTGCTGAGTTCGTCTCAGCGAGGCCGCGTATTCTGCGACCCGGGCCAGCATGATGTCAAGATCGTGCTGCGCCCTGCTTCGGCTTGACCGGCTGCGTTACTGCTGCCGTTTTCCTCGAAGCGAGCCGCTTATGATGCCCGGCCAAGAGGAGATTGTCAACCCTTTTTCGTGCTTCCGTTTCCGCCCCGAGGGGCTTTTTCCGGATCTCCTCTGGGGCTGCACCCCGTTGGAGAGCGCGCATTATAGATGGCTGGCCCCGGGGGTCAAGGGGTCCGAGCAAATATTCTTGCCGTGGGTTTCAGGAGATCCGTTCAGGCCACGCGGACACTGGCAACGCGGCGCTTGCCCACCTGCACCACGTGCCTTGCGCCGCTGAGGAAACGGGTGTCCGGGTCCTCGATGCGCTCGCCGTCGACCCGCACCGCGCCCTGGCGCAGGAGGCTGCGCGCCTCCGTGGTGGACGCCACCAGTGCCGCCTCCTTCAACAAATTCGGCAGCGGCAGCCCGTCCTCCCAGGGCTGAACCACGACCTCCGGAAGGTCGTCCGGGAGCTGGTGTCGCTGGAAGCGTGCAATGAAGCCCTGCCGGGCGCGCGCGCCGGCGCCGGGGCCATGGAAGCGGTCGACCAACTCCTCACCCAAGGCGAACTTGATGTCCCTGGGATTTCGCTCGCCTGACTCGGCGACCGCGCGCAGCGCCGCGACCTCCACCAGCGGGCGCCAGCTGAGCAGTTCGTAGTAGCGCCACATCAAGTCGTCCGAGATCGACATGATCTTGCCGAACATGTCGTCGGGGGGTTCCTGAACACCGACATAGTTGCCCAGCGACTTGCTCATCTTCTGAATGCCGTCGAGTCCCTCCAGGATCGGCATGGTCAGGATCACCTGCGGCGGCTGCCCGTATTGCTTCTGCAACTCGCGGCCGACCAACAGGTTGAACTTCTGGTCGGTACCGCCGAGTTCCATGTCCGCCTTCAGCACCACCGAGTCATGGCCCTGGATCAGGGGGTAGAGGAACTCGTGAATGGCAATCGGCTGCCGGCCGGTGTAGCGCTTGTTGAAGTCATCCCGCTCCAGCATCCGCGCCACCGTATGCCGGGCCGCCAGCTGCACGATCCCGGCGGCGCCGAGATCGCTGGTCCAGGTGGAGTTGAACACGACGCGGGTGCGATCCGGGTCCAGGATCCGGAAGACCTGCTCCTGGTAAGTGGCCGCATTCGTCTGGATGTCGTCCTCGGTCAGCGGCGGTCGGGTCGCAGTCTTGCCGGTCGGGTCGCCGATGCGCCCGGTGAAATCACCGATCAGGAAGATGATCTCGTGCCCGAGCTCCTGCAACTGGCGGAGCTTGTTCAGCAGAACCGTGTGCCCCAGGTGCAGATCGGGCGCGGTGGGGTCGAAGCCCGCCTTGATCCGAAGCGGCCGACCGGCCTGCAGGCGCTCGCGCAATTCGTCCTCGAGCAGGATTTCGTCGACGCCGCGACGGATGATACCGAGTTGTTCTTCCAGATCCATTCGAAAATCCCGTTATAATCTTGATATCATTGGCAACGTGGAGCCGTAAAACCATGGCGCCAGGGTTGGATTGACTGCAGCTGTCAGCGTACTATCACCGTGACAGTATCCGGGAAGGGGGATCCCCAGTGCCGAAACAACGCCGTATCTTCATGGAAACGAGTGCCACCCACCTCAGCTTCCATGAGCCGCGCCGACGCCGGCGCTGGCCGCTCCTGCTTTCCGTCGTCCTTCTGGGGTCCCTGGGCCTGGGCTTTGCGACCTACATGGAGCAGCCGGCATCCGAACGCTCCCCATCGGCGGCGCTGCCTGCCGATGATACCGTTCGAGCGGCCACCGAGAGAACCCGGCTCGAGGTTGGCCATGAGCCCCTGGCACCACTGGCGATGGCGACCACCGCACCTGTGCAGCCGGCCGCCATCGGCGTATCGTACGCGCTACCCGAGGGCACGTACGAAGGTGCCCTCCCCGAGAACACGGCAACCGGTATCCTGGACGCGTCATCCGCCGAGTCCTACGCCCATCCCGCGCTGGCGGCGTACGGGGCGGACGCACTCGAATGGAACGAACATGTGGTCGCCTCCGGGGACACGCTCTCCGCCATCTTCAGCCAACTGGAAATCCATAGCCACTTGCAGCCGATCCTGGCGCTCGGTGACGAGGCCAGGGACCTGCAGCGGCTGTTCCCGGGAGAGCGCCTGCGCGCCGGCAAGCGGGAGGGCGATCTCGAGACCCTGATCTACGAACCGCGCGGCGACCACTATATCGAGATCACGCGGGCCGCGGAGAGCGGCGAGTTCGTCGCGCAGCGGCAGGAGTATGCGCTCGAGTCCCAGCGGCGCATCACCCACGCGGAGATTCAGCAATCCCTGTTCCTCGACGGATCGCGGGCCGGCCTGTCCGACGCGATGCTGATCCAGATCGCGGACATCTTCGGCTGGGACATCGATTTCGCCTGGGACATCCGCCAGGGTGACCACCTCATCGTCGTGTATGACCGGATCTTCAAGGACGGGGAATACCTGCGCGACGGCCCGGTACTCGCCGCCGAGTTCCAGAACCGGGGCCGCACGCTACACGCCCTGCGCTTCGCCCCCGAAGGCGGCGATCCCGACTACTTCACGCCGGAAGGCGAGAGCATGCGTCAGGCCTTCCTCCGCACGCCGGTCGATGTCGGCCGCATCAGCTCGAATTTCGGCCCCCGCAGGCATCCCGTGCTCGGCTACACCCGTCAGCACCAGGGGGTCGATTACGCCGCACCCACCGGCACCCCGATCCGAGCCGCCGGGAACGGCCGCATCGTGCACCGCGGAACCCGGGGGGGCTACGGCAAGACCGTGATCATCGATCACGGCAACAATTACCGGACGCTGTACGCGCACATGAACGGCTATCGCAGCGGACATTCGGTGGGCTCCCGGGTCCGCCAGGGTGAGATCATCGGGTACGTGGGCATGACCGGGCTGGCCACTGGCCCGCATCTACACTACGAATTCCACGTTCGCGAAAAGCCCGTCAACCCGGTCACCGTCGAGCTGCCCCGCGCCGAATCACTCCCCGCCAAGCACATGGAGGCGTTCCGCAAGGAGACGGCATCGCTGCTCGCCGCCATCGAGACCCTGCGCGAGACCCAACTGGCCGAGGGCGCGACCGGCGCAGGCACCTAGCTAGTGCCCGAGCTCTACATCGGGCTGATCTCCGGCACCAGCAGGGACGGCGTCGAGGCCGTCCTTGCCGCCAGCGGGGGTCCGCTGGGGTGGCAGGTCCGCGCGCACCTGCGCCACACCTACCCGGAGTCCGTCGCTGCGGATCTCGCCCGGCTCACCGTGGCCGAGCACGGGCATTTCCAGGAACTGGGGCAGCTCGACGCCGCGATCGGTGAAGTGTTCGCCGATGCCGCACTGGCTTTACTGCACGAAGCCGGCCTGGAACCCGGAGCGGTGCGGGCCATCGGGAGCCACGGCCAGACCCTGCATCACGCACCCACCGCGGGCCCTCCCTTCAGCTGGCAGATCGGCGACCCTTTCCGGATCGCCGAGCGCACCGGCATCGACACCGTGGCCATGTTCCGCCAGCGTGACATCGCGGCCGGCGGAGAGGGGGCCCCGCTCGCCTGCGCCCTGCACGCCGCCTGTTTCTCGGACGCCACTGTGGCGCGCGCGGTCGTCAACATCGGCGGCATCAGCAACATCACCTGGCTCAGACCGGGGCAGCCGGTGCTCGGCTACGACTGCGGTCCGGGCAATACCCTGCTGGACGCCTGGATCCGCGAACTCAAGGGTCTCCCCTTCGACGATCGCGGCCAATGGGCGGCGCAGGGAAAGGCCCGTCCAGAGTTACTGAGAACTCTTCGTTCCGATCCCTTCTTTGCGCTGAAGCCGCCCAAGACCACGGGCCCCGAGTATTTTTCCCTGCGCTGGCTCGAGGATCGCCTGCTCACCGTCACCGACATCGGCGACGATGTGGACGTACAGGCGACACTGACCGAATTCACCGCCGGCGTCGTCGCTGACGCGGTGCTCCACGAACATCCGGACGGCCACTCCTGCGAGGTCCTGGTCTGCGGAGGCGGCGTGCGCAACGCCGAGTTGATGCGACGCCTGCGTAAGCGTCTCGGAGACATCCCGGTCGCGGAAACCGGGGATCTGGGGCTCCCTGCCGAGCAGGTCGAGGCCGCCGCCTTCGCTTGGTTGGCCAGGCAGACGATTCATGGGCAGGCGGGCAATGTCCCGGCCGTCACCGGCGCCGCGGGGCCGCGCATTCTCGGGTGCATCATCCCCGGCACACGGCCCGTCGAGGGCACGATCGAACCAGCCTGAAACGCGAAGAGGCCGGAAGGGATACGCCCTCCGGCCTCTGGTTTCACGCGCTCGTGCCGTGGCGGATCAGGTCGAAAAGCTGGAGCCGCAACCGCAGGTCGTGGTTGCGTTCGGGTTGCGGATCACGAACTGGGCGCCTTCGAGCCCCTCGCTGTAATCGATTTCCGCGCCGGCCAGGTACTGGAAGCTCATCGGGTCGATCAGCAACGTCACCCCGCCGTTCTCGACGACGGTGTCGCCGTCGCCAACGGTCTCGTCGAACGTGAAGCCATACTGGAATCCGGAGCAGCCACCGCCACTGACGAAGACCCGCAACTTCAGGTTCGCATTGTCCTCCTCGTCGATCAGGCTTTTCACCTTGGTCGCAGCCGCGTCCGTGAAGATCAACGGGCTCGGCATCTCCATTTCAGCGTCGGCAGTCGCGGTCATCGTGTCAGCCATGATGAAGTCTCTCTACGTATACGTTGGATGCATACGCTATTAAGCCCGACGCCAATAGTCAAGAATACCCGCGTTCGCGGTGTCATGATGTCGCTCACGGGAAGACCGGCACCGCCTCCAGACCCTGGCCTTCCGGGAACCCGAACATCAGGTTCATACCCTGCACCGCCTGCCCCGAAGCCCCCTTCACCAGGTTGTCGATCACCGACAGCACCATCAGGCGCTCGGACTCCGCGGGGCGCACCACCGCGATACGGCAGAGATTGGTACCGCGCACGCTTGCGGTCTCCGGGTGTGCCCCGGGCGGCAGCACATCCACAAAGGGTTCCTCCCTGTAAAAGGCCTCGAACAGGGCCTGGAAGTCCATGTCGACGTCCAGGGGCCGGGCATACAGCGTGGCGTGGATACCGCGGATCATCGGCACCAGGTGCGGCTGGAAGACCAGCCCCACCGCCCCCCCCGCCACGGTCTCCAACGTCTGACGAATCTCAGGCAGGTGCCGATGCCCGGCGCTGCCATACGCGCGGAAGTTCTCCCCCACCTCCGCGAACAATCCGCCAACCTGCGCCTTGCGCCCCGCGCCGCTGACCCCGCTCTTGGCATCGGCGATGATGTCGGCGGGGTCGATGGCCCGGGCCTGCAGCAGTGGCAGCAGCCCCAGGCTCACCGCCGTCGGGTAGCAGCCGGGGACTGCCAGCAGGCGCGCCCCGCGGATCCGCTCGCGGTTGAGTTCGGGCAGGCCGTAAACGGCCTCGTCCAGCCACTGCGGCGCCCCGTGCGCCTGCCCGTACCAATGCGCCCAGACCTCCGCGTCACGGATGCGGAAATCGGCCGAGAGGTCGATCACGCGGACCCCGCGTTCCAACAGCGGGCCCGCAAGGGCATGGGCAACGCCGTGCGGCGTGGCGAAGAAGACCGCGTCACACCCCGCCAGCTGCTCCACCTCGGGGGCGACGAAATCGAGTTCCACCATCCCGCGCAGGCTGGGAAACATCCCGGCGACGGGCGTTCCTGCGTCCCCACGGGAGGTCACGGCAGCGATCTGGACCTGGGGATGGGAGGCCAACAGACGCAGCAGTTCGACGCCGGTGTAACCCGTGGCGCCAACGATACCGACCGAAATCATGAAACTCCTGAGGTTCTGGGCTATGCCTGCGGATCATACCGATTCACCGCCGGCAACGACATCCGGCGCCGAACGAATCCGACCGGTGCCGGCCCGACGTCAGTTCTTGCCCGCGCGCACCAGGCCGCCCAGACCCGACTGAACCAGCGCATTGTTGAGCAGCGAGCGGATCTGATCCGCACTCTCCAACAGCCGGCACTGCGCGAGCAGGGCTTCGGTGCGGTCCGTGGAGAAGCTGCGGATCACCCACTTGACCCGCGGAATCGCCGACACGTTGACGCTCAGGCTGTCGATCCCCATGCCCAGCAGGAGAATGATCGCCGCCGGGTCGGAGGCCATCTCGCCGCAGACGCTGACCGGCTTTCCGGCGCGACGCGCGCCGTCGGCGATCAACTCCAGCGCCCGGACCGAAGCGGGGTGCAACGGGTCGTAGAGGTTCGCCACCCGGGCGTTGTTCCGGTCCACCGCCAGTAGGTACTGCACCAGGTCGTTGGTGCCGACCGAGAGGAAATCGACGCGCCGCGCCAGGTTCTCGACCAGGTACACCGCGGCGGGCACCTCGATCATCACCCCGACCTCGGGCACCGGGATCGTGAATCCTTCGTCCAGCAGCTCCTCCCGCGCCCGGTTGAGCAGGACCTTGGACTCCTTGAGTTCCTCGAGCGAACTGATCATCGGGAACAGGATCTGCAGGTTGTCGTGGTTCTCGCTAGCCCTGAGCATGGCCCGCAACTGGGTCACGAAGATCTCCGGGTGATCCAGGGTGATACGGATGCCGCGCCAGCCCAGGAAGGGGTTGTCCTCCTGCACCGGGAAATACGGCAGCTGCTTGTCACCGCCGACATCCAGCGTACGCAGCGTCACCGGCATCGGGTCGAAGGAGGCGAGGATCTGCCGGTAGATCTCGACCTGCTCGTCCTCGCCCGGAAACCGGTCGCGGATCATGAACGGCACTTCGGTGCGGTACAACCCCACTCCCTCGGCCCCCGACTGGAGCGAGGGCTTGATGTCGGCGAGCAGGCCGCTGTTGGCCAGCACCGGAACCGGGCGGCCGTCGCGGGTGGCTGCCGGCTCCAGCGCCAGCGTGCGCAGCCCTTCCTCGAGCTCCCGCTCCTCGCGGACCAGGCGCGTGAACTCCGCCCGCAGCTCCGCGCTCGGGTTCACGTACAGGCGACCGCGATAGCCGTCGACCAGGACCTCGCGATCCTCGAGCCGGCTCACTGGCAGGTCGGCCACGCCCATGACCGCAGGCACGTTCAAGGCGCGCGCCAGGATCGCGATGTGCGAGGAGCCCGTGCCCTTGGCCGAAACGATCGCGCCGAGGCGTTCGATCGGGACTTCGGCGAGATGTGAGGCGGTGAGGTCCTCACCGACCAGGATTCCGCCCTCGGGAAACTCCTCGGTGCTGCCCTCCACCGGCAGCAGGTGCGAGAGCACGCGCCGGCCCAGATCGCGGATGTCGGCACCGCGCTCGCGCAGGTAGGGGTCTTCCATGTCCTCGAACACCCGCACGCTCTCGCGCACGGTGTCCCGCAATGCCCCCGGCGCCCACTGGCCCTCGCGAATCCTGGCCTCGGTCCGGTGCACGAGGGAGTCCGAGCCGAGCAACATCAGGTAGGCGTCAAAGAGCGCCCTTTCCTCGGCCGGCAGCAGCGTCTCGGTGCGCCGCTTCAGGCCTTCGATTTCTTCGCGGGTCGCCGCCACGGCAATACCGAAGCGCGCCAGTTCCTGCTCGATGCCGCGGGCCTCGCGGTCCGGAATCGAATCCAGGTCCGCCAACCGGTAGGCCACCACCGCACGCCCGATGGCCACCCCCGGCGCACCGGCCACGCCGGTGGCCTCGACATTCACGTGACTGATCAGCGGCGTCTCGCTACTGATCTCGTCGGTGAACTCGGCGTGCGTGATCGCCCCGGACAACTGTGCAGCCAGGGTCACGAGAAACGAGACATGCTCGTCGTCGAAACGGCGCGCCTCCTGGTGCTGTACCACCAGCACGCCCAGCAGTTTCCGCTGCTGGATGATCGGCACACCCAGGAAGGAGAGGAAACGCTCCTCCCCCGTCTCGGGGAAATAGCGGTAGCGCGGATGCTCCGCGGCATTCTCGAGGTTGATCGGCTCGGCCCGCGATGCCACCAGCCCCACTAGGCCTTCCGAGACATCCATCTCGACCTGGCCCACCGACTCCTGGCGCAGGCCCTCGGATGCCATCAGCACCATGCGCCCGGAACGGGGCGACCTCAGGTAGATCGAGCAGACGTCGATGTCCAGGGCCGCCTTGACCCGGGTCACGATGATGTGAAGCGCCTCGTAGAAATCGACAGCGCCATTGACTTCCTGTACGACGCGGCGCAGGACGTCGAGCATGGAGGGGGGCGCCGGAACGGTCATGAACCGCCGACCGTCGTGCGCGGGCTCGCGCATTCCCGGCGACCCGGACCGCTCGCCAGTTCAGGGAACATCAGCGGCACCAGTTCACACAGGGCGCGCCGATAGACGCTCCGCTTGAACTGCACGACCTCGTGCACCGGCCGCCAGTAATCGATCCAGCGCCAGTCGTCGAATTCCGGAAGGCCGACCGCATCGAGCCGGAAATCGCCCTCGGAACCCACCAGTTCCAACAGAAACCAGCGCTGCTTCTGACCGACGCACACGGGTCGATTCTGCCTGCGCACCATGCGTGGCGGCAGGCGGTAGCGCAGCCAGTTGCGGGTCACGCCGAGGATCTGCACGTGCTCGCGCAGCAGACCGGTCTCTTCACGCAACTCGCGGAAAAGCGCCTGCTCGGGCGTCTCATCCTGCCGAATCCCGCCCTGGGGGAACTGCCAGGCATCCTGGCCCACGCGCTTTCCCCAGAACAATTGCCGGTCACGATTACACAGGATGATGCCTACATTGGGTCGGTAGCCATCACAATCAATCACTTGTATCAACCAGATGAATTTTCGTTAATTGCATTGTTCCATAGCCTCATGCCCTTCGGCAAAGCAGCCACAAAGACCGTCCGGCTCGGGCACGCGCAACTCGCGTGCTCCCGTCCCCGTACGTACAATCCCAGGATGTGACGCCCGCCTGGCACTGGAACCCGATGATGCGACTCGCCCTGTTCGACCTCGACAATACCCTGCTCGCCGGCGACAGCGACCATGCGTGGGGCCGCTTCCTGGCCGAGGTCGGTGCGGTGGATGCCGAGAGCTACACCCGGGCCAACGACGACTTCTACGCGCAGTACCTGGCCGGGACCCTCGACATCTACGAGTTCTGCCGCTTCGTGTTTCAGCCGCTGGTCGCCCACCCCCTGCCCCGTCTGGAGCAATGGCGCGGGGAATTCCTGCGCGAGCGGATCCAGCCGATGATCGCCCCCGGCGCCGCCGAGCTCCTGGCACAGCACCGCGCAGCCGGCGACACCCTGCTGATCATCACCGCGACCAACAGCTTCGTGACCCGCCCGATCGCGGACCTGCTGGGGGTCGACAACCTGATTGCGACCGAACCGGAATTCCGGGACGGCCGCTACACCGGCGAGCTCGCCGCGACCCCCTGCTTCCAGGAAGGCAAGATCGAGCGCCTGAGGGACTGGCTGCGGGACCGTGGGGAGCCCCTGCAAGCCATGGCCAACGCCTGCTTCTATAGTGACTCGCGCAACGACATACCGCTGCTCGAGGCCGTGGGCGAGCCGGTGGCGGTGGACGCGGACCCGGCGCTGGCGGCCCATGCACGCCAGCGCGGCTGGCCGCACATCTCGCTACGCGAGGGCGCCGAAGTCCAAGCGCGCAGGGACCGCCGCGCGGGTTAGCAACGCGAGTTCCGTAGGTCGGGTTAGCGCAGCGTAACCCGACGTGCCAGGGTGTCGGGGGCGGCGCGGCTTTTGCGGGCATGGGTGGGTGCCAGACCCGTCGGGTTACGCCCCTTGGGCTAACCCGATCTACCGTTCACGAACCAATGCGATGAAGAGGAAAACCCAAAATGAACCGCCCGCGCATCGCCCTGACCATTGCCGGCTCCGACCCGGGCGGCGGCGCAGGGCTCCAGGCCGACCTGACCACCTTCACCCGCCTCGGTGTGCACGGCGCCACCGCCGTCACGGCGATCACGGTGCAGGATACCCGCGACGTCCTCGGCTTCGACGTGCTGCCGACCCACCGGATCGTGGAACAGATCGAGGTCACGCTGGCCGATCTTCCGGTGGCGGCGATCAAGATCGGCATGCTGGGCTCGGCCGAGAACGTCGCGGCGGTGGCCCGTATCCTCGCGGCACATCCCCATATCCCGGTGGTACTCGATCCGGTGATGGTCGCGGGCGGCGGCGGGGAACTCGCGACCGAGGCCGTGGTGGACCTGACCCGCGAGCGCCTGCTGCCCCTGGCCACGGTGATCACCCCGAACACGCCGGAGGCGGCGCGCCTCAGCCGCCACGACGATCCCCGGCGCTGGGGCGAGACCCTGCGCGAACTGGGCGCCCGCAACGTACTGATCACGGGTGGCCATGCGCTGACTGAGGCCGAGGCCCGGATGAAGCCACTGCCGCCGATCGTGAACACGCTGCACCGGGAGGACGGGCACGTACGCGGTTTCGAGATGCCGCGTCTGCCCTTCAGCTATCACGGCTCGGGTTGCACCCTGGCCGCTGCGATCACGGCCTTTCTCGCCCGCGGCCGGGACCTGGAGCCGGCGATCATCGAGGCCCAGGGCTTCATGATCGAGGCCATCGCTGCGGGTTACGCTCCCGGCCAGGGACAGCACGTGCCAAACCGCCTCTGTCCCCAGAAATGAATCCGAGCCCGTGAACCCGCGCCTGCGGGGACTCTACTTCGTCACCCCGGGCAATGCGGCGGGTCGGCTGGAGCTGATCCTTGCCGCCCTGCGGGGCGGTGCTCGGATCGTCCAGTACCGGGACAAGACCGACGACATCGAAGCCCGCCGACGCGAGGCCGACGCGATCCTCGCCCTATGCCAGCGTGCCGGTGCGTTGTGCCTGGTGAACGACGACGTCGAACTCTGCCAGGCGATCGGCGCTGACGGAGTCCATCTGGGCGAGGCGGATGCCGCCATCGAAGCGGCCCGGGCGCGGCTCGGCGCAGACCGGATCATCGGCGCTTCCTGTTACAACGACTTGCAGCAGGCCCATGCCGCCGTCGCAGCCGGTGCCGACTACGTGGCCTTCGGATCCGTATACCCGTCGGCGACCAAACCGCAGGCCCGGCGCGCGGATCTGAACCTGCTGCGCGCGGCTCGAATCGAACTCAAGGTGCCCATGTGCGCGATCGGCGGGATCACCGCGGAGAATGCAGCGCCGGTCGTGGCCGCAGGCGCCGACATGGTCGCCGTCATCCAGGGCATCTCCGCATCGCCCGATCCCGAAACCGCCGCCCGCGCGCTGCAGGCGCTGTTCAGTGCAACGTACCTGGACGGCAGCGCCCGGTGAGGCGTGCCTCCCGTGGGCGGGACGCCGTGAATACATCCCTGTAGGCTTGACGGCCGCATCCCTGCGGCCAACACCCGCCCACGGGAGGCACGCCTCACCTCCATCGACACCTGGGGCCGACGCCACGCGGGGCACCATCCATACTGGCCCGAGGTGATTCGTTGGCACGAGCGCACTAAACTCCGGCCTTTGCCGAACATTCATTCGCTTCCAGACAGGACATTGCCATGCAGGAATCCGAACGCCTCTTCGCCGCCGCCCAGGTCCACATCCCCGGCGGGGTCAATTCCCCGGTGCGCGCCTTCAAGGGCGTCGGCGGCACACCCGTTTTCATGGAACGCGCCGAGGGTGCCTACATCTTCGATGCCGACGGTAAGCGTTACATCGACTACATCGGCTCCTGGGGCCCGATGGTCGCGGGCCACGCCCACCCGGAGGTGATCGAGGCGGTACGCGAGGCCTGCCTGAGCGGGCTGTCCTTCGGCTGCCCGACCAGCCTGGAGGTCACCATGGCGGAACGCGTCTGCGAACTGGTGCCGTCGATGGACATGGTGCGCATGACCAGTTCGGGTACCGAGGCGACCATGAGCGCGGTCCGGCTGGCGCGCGGCTACACCGGCCGTGACCGCATCGTGAAGTTCGAAGGCAATTACCATGGTCACGGCGATGCCCTGCTGGTCAAGGCCGGGTCCGGTGCGTTGACCCTGGGTCAGCCCAGTTCACCCGGCGTCCCGGTGGCGCTCGCCGAACTGACCACGACACTGAACTACAACGACTCCGAAGGCGTGCGCGCCTGGTTCGCCGAACACGGAGCCGACGTCGCCTGCGTGATCGTCGAGCCCATCGCCGGCAACATGAACTGCATTCCGCCGCGGCCGGGCTTCCTCGAAACCCTGCGCGAGGTCTGCGACGAATCCGGCGCGGTGCTGATCTTCGACGAGGTGATGACCGGATTCCGGGTCGCCGCCGGCTGCGCGCAGGCGCTCTATGGCGTCGCCCCGGACATGACGACCCTGGGCAAAATCATCGGCGGCGGCATGCCGGTCGGCGCCTTCGGCGGACGCCGGGCGATCATGGAGCACCTGGCCCCGGTCGGCCCGGTGTACCAGGCGGGTACGCTCTCGGGCAACCCGATCGCGATGACCGCCGGCCTGAAGACGCTGGAAATCCTGAGTCGGCCCGGCTTCCACGATGCACTCGAGGCAAAGACGCAGCGGCTCGTGGCCGGAATGCTCGAGGCCGCGCGCGCGGCGGGTGTCCCGATGACCGCGAACCAGGTCCCCGGCATGTTCGGCCTGTTCTTCACCGGCGAGACCGTCACGGACTATGCGCAGGCCACCCGATGCGACCTCGCGGCCTTCAAGCGCTTCTTCCACGGCATGCTCGATGCCGGGATCTACCTCGCCCCGAGCGCCTTCGAGGCCGGCTTCATCTCCAGCGCCCACAGCGATGCCGACATCGACGAGACCATCGCCACCGCCCGCGACGTGCTGAACCGCCTGTAGGTCGGCGCACCGCGATGGGCGCTGCCCTCGGCACGGAACCCGCCTTCGACAGGGTCGGGCTGACCATTCGCACGGAATGGGACGCATCGACCGTACGGGGCGAACCGGTCGAGCCGCGGGTACCCGGACGCCGGAGCGGCGGGAGACCGGAATGGAAGGCCTCCTGATCGACAGCGGACCGATGGGACTGGTCGTCCTGTTCCTGTTGCTCGGACTCGTCACCGGGATCCCGGCCGGCATGTTCGGTATTGGCGGGGGGCTGGTCCTGGTGCCGGTGCTGGTCTGGCTGTTCGCCCTGATGGGCTTCGACAGCGAGTTCCTGGTGCAGATGGCGATCGGGACCTCGCTGGGCGCCATCATCCCCACGGCGATGCTTTCGGCCCGGGGACACTTCCTGCGCGGAAGCGTGGACGGCGCCTCGGTCCGTCGGCTGCTGCCGCCGATCCTGGTCGGCGCCATGCTCGGTGCCTGGCTGGCGATCCAGATCGACGGGCGTGCGCTGGGAAGGATCTTCGGCGTCTTCGAGATCACCATCGCGCTGTGGCTGCTCTGGAGCGTCCGGCCCCCGACGCGCCCGGTCGCGGGCAGGCCGGTCTGGTTCGCCGCCGGGACCGGGATCGGCGCCGTTTCCGCATTGATCGGCATCGCCGGCGGTACGCTGACCACGCCGTTCCTGCTCACCCAGGGCCTGGACATCCGCCGCGCGATCGGATCGGCGGCCGCCCTGGGGATACCGATCGCGATCGCCGGCAGCCTCGTCTACGCCCTCCCCGCCCTGCTCGATACCGACCGGGTCGCGCCTGCCTGGAGCGTCGGCTACCTGTACCTGCCGGCCATCGCCGGCATCGCCGCCGGGGCCGCCGTCAGCGTTCGCGCCGGCGTCTGGCTGGCCCATCATCTGCCGGTTCTGGCGCTGCGCCGCGCATTCGCCGGCGTGTTGCTGCTGGCCGGCGTCTACATGCTGCTGCGTTAACGGTCGTGCCCCTGCGCCAGCGCACGCTGGATCATGTCATTCAGATCACGGGAAAGGCCTTCCAGGCCGGCGAGCCGCTCCAGTTCGGTACGCATCTGCAACCCACGGGCGGGGTCCAGGCGGCGCCAGCGGGTCATTGGCTGGACGAGGCGTGCGGCCGTCTGCGGGTTCAGGCCGTCGAGGCGCTCGACGAAGGCCCCGATGCGGCGATAGCCCTCGCCGTCCTCGCGGTGGAAGTGGCGATGGTTGGCGGCCATGAACGGCCCCAGCACCGCCCGTACCCGGTTCGGGTTCGACCAACGAAAGCCCGGGTGCTCCAGCAACCGGTCCAACCGCTCGAGACCGCCTGGTACCTGGCTGCCGGCCTGCAACGCGAACCACTTGTCCAGCACCAGCGGATCGTCGCGGTAACGGCGTTCGAAGTCCTCGAGGAGTTCTTCTCGCAGCGGGTGTTCGGCGTCGTTCAACGCAGCCAGTGCGCCCATGCGCAGGGTCTGGCTCCGGGCCTCGCGGTACTGCCGCGCGGCGATCTCGACGGCGCCCTCCGCTTCCAGTGCCACCCGCATGCCCAGAACCTGGTTCAGCAGGCGACGGTGGCCCATCGCGGCGGCGGTGAATTCGCCGTTGTCCACCGATTCCAGTGCCGGCTGACAACGCCGCAGGGCTTGGGCGGTCGGTCCGAAGACCGCCCGCTCGGTCTGCCGTCTCGCCGCATGGACCGCGACCGGGTCGGCCTGCTCGAACCACTCCATCAGCTCGCGATGCGCCGGAAGCTCCAGCAACGCGGCGAGCAGCACCGGCTCTACGCTGGAGTCGTCGAGCAGCGCGGCCATCGCCTCGGTCAGCGTCGCCTCCAACGCGGTATCGGCATCGCCGTCGACGCGGGCGATGACCGCCCGGCGCAGCAGGGACTGGGCCGCGTCCCAGCGGACAAAGGCGTCATCGTCGAAGGCGACCAGGTGCGCGAGTTCTGCGCTGCCCTGGCCGGCATCCAGCAGCACGGGCGCGGAGAAGCCGCGCAGCCAGGAGAGCGCGGCCGGTGCCTCGGCCAGGCCGCTCAGGTGGAACGACTGCGCCGCAGACGTCAATTCCAGGACCCATTCGCGTGCCTCAGCCGCCTCGCCCAGCCGCCCGGACAAGGAGCGACCGTTGCGCCCGAGCAGCGCGACGCGCAGCGGGATGTGCAGCGGCGCCTTTTCCCGCTGGCCGGCAGTCGGCGGGGTCCGCTGTTCGACGTCGATGCGCAGGGTTCCAGAGGCGGCGTCGAAGGCAGCGCGGGCAGTCACGCGCGGCGTGCCCGCCTGGGTGTACCAGCGCTTGAAGAGTTCCAGGTCGCGGCCCGAGGCCTCCGCCATCACCGCGACGAAGTCGTCGGTGGTCACGGCCTGGCCATCGAAACGTTCGAAGTAGGCATCGAGCCCGCGGCGGAAGGTCTCGCGGCCGATAAGGGTGCGCAGCATGCGGATCAGCTCGGCGCCCTTCTCGTACACCGTCATGGTGTAGAAGTTGTTGATCTCGGCGTAGCGGTCCGGCCGGACCGGGTGCGCCAGCGGGCCGGCGTCCTCCGGGAACTGGAAGGCGCGCAGGCGCTGCACGTCGTCGATGCGCTTCACTCCGAACAGGGTGTTGTCGGTGGTGAATTCCTGGTCGCGGAAGACCGTGAGTCCCTCCTTCAGCGACAGCTGGAACCAGTCACGGCAGGTCACCCGGTTGCCCGACCAGTTGTGGAAGTATTCGTGCGCGATCACGCTCTCGATATGCACGTAGTCGCTGTCCGTGGCCGTGTCGGGGCTGGCCAGTACGTACTTGGCATTGAACAGGTTCAGGCCCTTGTTCTCCATCGCGCCCATGTTGAAGTCGTCCACCGCGACGATCATGTAGACGTCGAGGTCGTACTCGCGTCCGAAGGCCTCCTCGTCATAGCGCATGGCGCGTGCGAGCGACGCCAGCGCGTGGACGCAGCGCTCGCGGTTGTGATGTTCCACGTAGACCTCCAGCGCCACCTCGCGCCCAGAGCGGGTCACGAAGCGGTCCGACTCGCAGGCGAGGTCGCCGGCCACCAACGCGAACAGGTAGCTCGGTTTCGGAAACGGGTCTTCCCAGACGGCGTAGTGGCGCCCTTCCGGCAGTTCTCCGGCTTCCACCCGGTTGCCGTTGGCCAGCAGCACCGGGTAGCGGGCAGCGTCGGCCTGCAGGCGAACGCGGTAGCGGGTCAGCACATCGGGACGATCCGGGAAATAGGTGATGCGGCGGAAGCCTTCAGGCTCGCACTGGGTACAGAGACTGCCGCCGGAGACGTACAGCCCCTCCAGTGCCGTGTTCGCCGCCGGGCGGAGCCGGGTCTCGATGACAATCTCTGCGCGGTCCGGCAGACCCTGCAGCAGCAGCCCATCCGCGTCCTCGGTGACGGCATCCGCAACCGGGGCAGCGCCATCGATCTCCAGCCGAAGCCGCTCCAGTTCCTGGCCGTGGAGCCTCAGCGGGGCACCCGGGCTGCCGGCGACACGCCGGACGCGCATCCGCGACAGCACGCGGGTGTCCTCGGGGTCGAGGTCGAAAGACAGTTCCACCTCCTCGACCCGCCAGTCCGGGGCCTGGTATTCACTCAGCAGGATCATCTGCGGCGCGGCATCCTTCATCGAGTCCATCCTTTCTTAACGTGAAATGACACGGCCCAGTTCTGTAGGTCGGGTTAGCGTAGCGTAACCCGACGTGCCGGGGACGACGCTGCTTTGCGACCATGGGAGGGCGCGAGACCCGTCGGGTTGCGCCCTTTGGGCTAACCCGACCTACCGTCTGCGGCTTTTCGTCGTCAGGGCGGCGCAGGGCCATGAAAGTTAGTGCGGGGGAGAGACGTACTGCCTTCCCGTGGCGGGCCGGGTTAGCATAGCGCGCATGGAATGGATCGATATCTGCGTCAATCTCACCCACGAAAACTTCAAGGGCGACCGCGAGGCGGTGCTGGACCGCGCCGCCGAGGCAGGGGTGCGCTGGCTGCTGGTGACCGGCTCCGACGAAAGGGAGAGCCGGCGGAGCCTGGAACTGGCCGACCGCCACCCGGATCGGCTCAGGGCCACCCTCGGCGTCCACCCCCACCACGCGAGCCAGTGGCGGGACCAGACGGCCTATGCCTTCGCCGAGGACGCGAAGCACCCGTTGGTCAGGGCCATGGGAGAGATGGGGCTCGACTACTACCGCAATCATTCCACACCCGCGGCCCAGCGCCATGCCTTCGAGGCCCAACTCGAACTCGCCGTCGACCTGCGCATGCCCGTCTTTCTACACGAGCGCGAGGCCAGCCGCGATTTCGGGGACATTCTGCAGAGGTACCGCGACCGCCTTCCGGCAGCGGTGGTCCACTGCTTCACCAGCGACGCCGCCGCCCTGGCCCGTTACCTGGAGATGGACTGCCACATCGGCGTGACCGGCTGGGTCTGCGACGAACGCCGCGGCCAGGAACTGCAGGCACTGGTGCCGCGCATCCCCGACCACCGGCTGCTGCTCGAGACCGACGCCCCCTATCTGCTGCCACGCACCCTGCCCAAGGGCCTGCCGCACGGCCGGCGCAACGAACCCTCGTTCCTCCCGCACATCGGCGAACACGTGGCCCGCCTGCGCAACACCGACCCGGAGGCCCTGGCAAGCCAGACCAGCGCCAACGCGCGCGCCTTCTACCAACTGCCCGATTGAACCTCGATCGCACGTGCGCATGGCTGCAGGACAGGACGCCCTTGATGTCTGGGTTTGCACCACGAAGGACACGGGGGCACGAAGATGGTTTGAAGGGAAGCGTGCGTAGGGCTTTGCACCAAGCTTCTTTCTCCAGAGCAATTCAGGGCCCACCCCGCGCAACCCCCAATAAGCCCTCCTTCGTGTCTTCATGTCCTTCGTCGCGAACATTGCCCTGCATGCCTTTGCGTCGAAGAGGCCAATTGCGTAATGAGCGTGGCGGAGTATGCTTCGGGTTTGATACCCGAACGCGTCAGTACGGACCCAACCTGCCATGACCCAACAGCAACGCATCACGGAAAAACTGGAGCAACACTTCGATCCGGTGCATCTGGAGGTGGAGAACGAGAGCCACATGCACAACGTGCCGCCCGGCTCCGAGTCCCACTTCAAGGTCACACTGGTCAGCGAGGCCTTTGCCGGACAGAAACTGGTGGCCCGGCACCGCATGGTCAACCAGGTGTTGTCGGAGGAACTCGCCGGCAGCATCCACGCACTGGCCCTGCATACCCTGGATCCGGAACAGTGGTTCGAGCGCGCCGGGAAGGTGCCCGACTCGCCACCCTGTCACGGCGGTGACAAGTCCTGAGCCCGCCGTGACAGCATCCCCCACCGTTGCGAGCCCCCCGGTCACCGCATCGGCACGCAGATGGAACATGGAGGCCCCACAGGGGCACGGGTTCATCAACCTGCTGGCCAGCCTCGAACAGGGGTTGGGTTCCACCCAGACCCTGAACCCGGAGCCCCCGTTGGCCGCCCTGCCGCCGGAGGTGGTGGGAGGTTACCGTCACGTGCTGGTCTGGCTGATCGACGGCTTCGCGCTGGATTACCTGGCGTACGTGCCGGCCCTGCGCGCCGATCTCGCGCTGCAGATGGAGGCGGTCTTCCCCAGCACCACCGCCACCGCCATTACCAGCCTCTTCACCGGCATGAGTCCCGCGCAGCATGGACTGCTGGGCTGGCGGACCTACCTCCCGCAGTTGGATCGCACGCTGACGGTGCTGCCGGCGCGCGAGACCGACCACGCAGGCAACTCCGCCGCGCTGAGCTCGCAGACGCTGAATACCCGAATCCATCCTTCGCCCCTGGTCAACCGGCTGGCGCGAAAGAGCACCTTCGTCTCCCCGGCCCGGATCGCGCATTCGCCCTACAACCGGCTGATGAGCGGCTCTGCAAAGGTCATCGGGTACGACGAACTGGAGCAACTCCCGGCCTTGCTGGGCACCCACGTTCGGGCCACGGGACGGGCGCCCCACTACACCTATCTCTACTGGTCCCACCTGGACCATCTGGGGCATGAATGCGGGCCGGACAGTTCCGAGGTCCGCGAGCACCTCGCCGCGATCGACGCCACCTACAGCCGCCTGTGCGGCGAACTGGCGGGAACGGACACGCTGCTGCTCACGACCACCGATCACGGTATGCGCACGGTCAGCCAGCGACTGGACCTTCGCGACGCGCCCGCCGTGTGTGCCTGCCTGCGGCACCCGTTGACCGGGGAACCGCGGGCGGCGCTGGCGCACGTCCTCCCAGGCCGGCACCGGCAGTTCCGGCGCGCCATGGAGGAGCATTTCGGCGATCGCGTGGAGGTCATTGCCATGGAGGACTGGCTGTACGGCAACGCCTTCGGGTCGGGCGTTCCGCACCCGGAACTGCAGGCCCGTGCCGGAGACTACCTGCTGTTCCCCGACGAGGACAGCTACCTGGTGGATCCGGCAGGGGACGACACCGGCCCCTGCTTCATCGGCGCACACGGCGGGCTGACACGGGCGGAACGCGAAATACCGCTATTTCGCAGAAGCTTCAGCCACGCCGCAAGGCCGGATCGCACCGAAATGCGGCAGCGCGGGACCTACTCGGGCTAAAATGGCCCCTGGAACGACAGCAAGCGAGGTCCGCGATGAGCGACATCACCGAGAGCGAAGCCACCGAAGAAACCTATAACAACGCGGCGCAGAAGCTCATCGACCTCGCCAACACGCTCTCCGCCGACGGCCATTCTCCGGACGTGCACGAGGTCGCCGATGGGCTGCTCGCGGGCGTCATCCATTTCTGGCTCTACAGCCGGCAACCCTGCGGGGACGCCTTCTGCGAGTCCTGCGCCCCCTTCAGCGACGCCGAGAGCCGCCTCGCGGTCCTGCGTGAACTGGTGGACGAACTCGGCCGCGACAGCGAGTACTTCCACTCCGCGACGGACACCCCGGCCGGGCACGCGTGAGGATCACGGCCGAGTGGGCCATGCGGGAAGTTCGGTACCGATGGAGCACAGCCAGACGCGCTGGAGCAAGGCGGGCAAGTGCAGGAATAGCCACTCTATTTCAAACTTGCCCAACGCAGCGCCGGCGCGTCTGGCGACGCGATCTGGTACCGAACTTTCCGCATGGCCCACTAG
>SKJG01000150.1 GCA_007116035.1 Thioalkalivibrio sp. | reverse complement strand
CGCATCGAGCGCCATCGCTGGCGGAGACGGCGCCTCGGCTGCCGGACCTGGAGGCTCCGCTGCCCCGGACGGGGCCTCCTCGCCCCTCGCCTCCGGCATCGCCTGCAACCCGGAGGGCTGCAGGAAACGTCGAAACCAGAAGCGGCTGAAGCTCTGGACCGAATGCTCCTGCGCCGGCCGTTCCTCGAGCGCATCGGCAAGGCGCTGGAAGGGCCGCCCCGACGGGTCGCCCTCCGGGAACAGGGCGACGGGATGCTGCAGTGCGACCGCGGAACGCATGCTTTCGTCACGCTGGATGAATCCGAGGAAGTTCACGTCCACGTCGAGGTATTTCCGGATCGCCCCCTCGAATCGCTGGAAGACGTTGCGGGCCTCGTTGAAATTGACTGCCATGTTGACCACCACCTGGCATTCCACCGGGTGTCGGCGCAGCGCCAGCTTGAGCAGCGAAAAGGCGTCGGTGAGCGAAGTCGGTTCCGGCGTGATGACCAGCAGCACCTGTTGCGCTGCACTGAGGAAATCCAGTGTGGTCTCGCTGATGCCCGCGGCAGTGTCCAGCAGCAGGTAGTCGAAGTCCTTTTCGATCCGAGCCAGTTCATTCACCAGGCGCCGCTGCCGGGTCGGATCCAGGTTCACGCATTCACTGATGCCGCTGGCGCCCGGGATCACGCGCAGTCCGTGCGGGCCCTCCATGATGATGTCCTCGATCGGACACTCGCCGGACAAAACATGCTCGAGACTCTTTCCGGGACGCAGACCCAGCAGGATGTTCACATTGGCAAGGCCGGTGTCCGCATCCAGGATGCACACACGCCGACCGTAGCGCGCCAGGGTGATTCCGAGATTGACGGCAATACTGGACTTGCCGACGCCGCCCTTGCCGCTGGTAATGGCAATAATCCGCGGCAGCCGGTCCCCTCGGGGTTCCGTCTGAAATCCTCCCGTGGCACCTCCGGCGACCGGAGTCACGGCGCGATCTGCCTGCATGATCTCTGCCTCTTACTGCACAAGCCAGCACAGTTCATTGTTTACATTAGCGATCAGGATAAGGCAAGCGCCTCAGGTGCTTAGCGCCCCGATCGATCGTCACATCTCATCCAATCACATCGAGGCGGGAACCTGACGATCACGAATCCTGACCAGGCAAGGAACACCGCATGGACCGCAGCGAAACCGCCAAAAAGCTTCGCCTGCAAGGCAGGATCCCACACGGGCAAGAACCCGTGGGAGCGCGCCTTGCGCGCGAAGGGACCCTCTGCGGAGCTTCCGTGATCATCAGGAGCGGGAAAGCTGCGGGATGAGGGCCGCCCCCGGCTCAATCGAGATAACGATCCCCGAATTTCAGCAGCAGCGCCCAGCGCGGATCGCGCATCAGCGCTTCCCGCTGCGACGGATGGACCCGCCGCAGCGGGTGATCGCCGCCCTCCCCCACGCGGCTGGCGAGCATGGCCAGGCGCTCCGGGTTGGCTCCATAGCGATCGACCAGCCGCTGGCGCAGGCCTTCACTGAGCGGCAACTGGTACAGCGTCGCCAGCTGCGCCGCCAGCCGCTCCGCCATGCGCCCGAGATCCTGCCGCACCTCCTTGACCACGGCGGCGCCCAGTCCCGCCTTCCCATCGGCCGTCATGCCGGCCTGCAACCCCCCCAGCCAGGCCGCCGGGGCCGCCTGGATCGCCCGCTGGATCGCAAGGTCGCTGAGATCCAGCGACTCCTCCAGCAGGGTCAGCAGGTACAGGCCGAGTCGGCGGATCTCGTCCCGATCCACCGCCTGCCCGGCAACGTGCAGGCCACGTTCGTCGAACTGGGTGCCCACTTCGTCCATCACGCGGCAGAATTCGCGCGCAAATGCGAGTTTGCGCTCGTTGCTGAAGTCGATCACATCTTCCTGGATCTGCAACCCCCGTCCGCGCAGCCGCTGCCACCAGCGGCGGCCCTCGGGGCGTACCCGCTGATGCATGCGTTCCCAGTGCGCAAGGGCCGTGTCAAAGGCCTGCCCGGCCTTGAGCCAGCGTGCATGATCTTCGCGCAGGCGAGACACCTCGTGCAGCAGCCGGGCCAGACGCCTGGCTGCAGCCGACCCGGGACGGGGACGCGCGGCAACCAGGGTCTCCAGCGCCACGAGCACACGCTGACCCAGGGCAACGCTGTCGACGGACAACTCGCTGCGCTGCAGTCCGCTGCCAGGGGTTCCCGCCAACAGCAGCGCCAACCCGCGCAGGCGGCTGTCGACCCGCGCCTGCGCCAGCCGGTAGCGGGTGCGCCTGATCTCGACCTCGGACAGGGCACGCGCCACATTCCAACTCCCCTTCCAGGAAAAGCGCAGATAGCGGATTTCGCGTCCGTTCATCAGTTCGAACAGCAGTACCAGGAGTTCCTGTACGTCAGCGACCGGCAGGACGCTGGGATCATCCTGGTCGGCCGCGGCCAGCAACCGCTGCAGGAAGCCTTCCCGACGGGGGATCCCGCTGCCCTGGCTCGGCGCCTGGCCCGACAGGCGCTCGCGCAACAGGTCCGCCAGTTCCGGCACCTCCGCGTGCACCCGTTCCAGCGCCGCCAGCCGCGCCTCGGTCGAGGCCTCGACCAGGTCCCGGACACGCGAGTGCAGCCCCACCCTCCGATACACCTCGATCTGCTGCGCGACCTGCGCCAGACCGATGTCGCCGCTCAACTCACGCACCGCCAGCGCCAGTGTCTCCGGCCCGAGATCGAGTTCCTGCAGCAGCGCAGCGGCCGCGCGGCGGCGTCGAACCTCGGGGCTGTCCGCCGCCAGGTCAGCGTCGCGGATCGCAAACAGCAATTCGGGAAGCCAGTCGATGGTCCGCCGCAGCGCCTTTGCCGCCTCCTCCGCCCGGCGTTCGGTGATGGCGACGGAAACGAACTTGCTGCCCAGGGCGATGACCCCGAGGAACAGGGTGAAGAACGCGAAATAGATCACGTTGCGAGCCGGTGCGAACTCGCCGAATCCCAGCCAGTAGCCGCCCTGCATCGCGAGGAAGGTGGCCGGACCGGCGACCCAGAGCACCTGCAGCAGATTCCAGAACCACGGAACCCGCCGGGCGCTGGCGCTGATCTCCGCGATCCGCCCGCGCCCTTCGGTCTCGATCTGCAGTGATCCCGAGTCCTCGTCGGAACGACTGGCGGTCTCGGTCGATTGCCTCATACCCTGCCTCTGCGCCAACACCGCGCCCAAACGGCAGTCAGTGGAGCCCGTACATCTGTGCGGTGGGCTACCCGGCGGCCGCTGCCGTCATCCGCGCGGAGAACGCATGGCCTGTTCGACCAGTGCCTGGAGCTCGAGCTGGAGGGATGCATCGGGGTCGGTGAACTTGATGCCGATCAGGTACTGTTCCTGGGAGAGTCGGCGGACGTGCCGGACCCGTCCTTCAAAATGCAACTTGCCCACCCCGGCGTGTCCGGGCGCCTGCACCGCGACCGAGACCGGCGGCACGCGTGGGTTCAGCAGGCCGCCCGACGGCGCGAGGGAGGCCGCGGCGCCACGATCGACCAGCATGGCCATGCCCGTCAACGAAATGTCGGCGGCCTGCGCGCGGAAACGTCGCTCTTCAGGCCCGACGATCTCCACCGGCCAGCGGCAGAAAAAGCGCGGGGATAGCCGTTGTTCGCTCATGTGTCTGATTCTAGACCCTGGCGGGCCGTCACGCTGGACCCACACCGATCTGTACCTTGTCGGTTTCCGCCATCGCGCTGATCGCCGCCTCCAGATCGACCTCGTCGGGGTTGTCGGTGCCCTGTTCACGCAGCAATGCAACGAGTTCCGACTGCTCCAGAATGCGCTGGTTGCCCTCCCTGTCCTGCACGTAGGCGGCCCAGGGCACGAAGTGCGTCGTGGGGAAGATCTCGCCGGGCTGCGGCGAGATGTCGATGTTGAGACCGGCGATGTGCAGCAGCCGCTTGCCGTGAAAGCTCGGCGCCTGGGCGGCCGTCCGGAAGGCACGGTCGAACTCCACCTGGGTATTGATCTGTGCAGCGGTGAGTAGCGGGTTGGGCGAGGTCACGATCCACGGCATCGCGGTGATGAGGCCCGCCTCCTGCTGGTCCCGGCTTTCCGGTTCCTGGTCGAGTTCGCGCTGGTAGAAAAACATCTTCGGTCGCAGCCGCGTCCCGATCGCGACGCGCTGGCCCTCCATCAGGTCTAGGTCCGACACCTGGCGCTGCAGGGCGCTCGAGGCGGTGAAGCTCTTCGACGTGCTGTAGGTGCGCAGTGGCGTGAAGTCCCCGTCGGCGTCGCGTTCGACCAGCCGGGGCAGGTTGAGGAACAGGCCCTCGGTGCGGTTCCCCCGCAGCAGGCCATTGTCGATGCGCACGCAGAGCACGCCCTCGCAACGCTCCAGGAGCACGCCGGCCTGCGCAAACCGGTACTCCCGGAGGTACCGCGAAACGACCGCCGCGATCTTGCCGCAGTTGGGCGTGTACTCGGCATGCGCGGCGTGAATCCGCCGGTAGGTCCCGAACTGGGCGGTCTCGGGATCGTACCCGACGTGGCTGGCCTGGATGATCACCAGGTCCTGGCCGTGCTCGGCGAACGGACCGTGGCGCTGCGTGGCGACGATCGCACCCCCGCGCCCGTGGTTGAACGGAAAGGTGCCGAAGTGCTTGGCGATCAGGATCGTGGGGTAGCCCTGGCTCTCGTCGGAGCAGAACGCCCGCGAGGGCAGCATCCGGCCCGGCTCGAAGCCCAGGCTGCGGCAGTAGTTGTAGAGCCGGGGGACGAAGCTGCTGTAACGCATCATCGCCTCTTCGATCCGGAAACTGCGGATCAGCTCTTCGACATTGCTAGCGGAGGTGAACATGGACAGGAGTACTCGGCGGGCGGATTCGCTTGCGCGGCGATGCCGGCGGGGAGAATCGGCCAGTGGGAGGGAACTGCGAATGCTAGCGCCGAGCGGGCTCGGAGGAAAGCGCCATGCATGCGAATCCCATCGCTGCGGTGGTCGCACGGGGCAGCCCGACTGCGCGAAGGCCCGCTCGGTCGGCATGCAGGGCCCCTACGGCGGCAGGCATCTCAAGGCGTCGGTTGCCCGGGATCCGGTACCGACGCCGACGCTGGTGTGTCGCCGGACCGGCGCCCCAGATATTGATGCACGAAAGCCAGACCCAGCAGCGACAGGCCCAGCCCCATGAACGAAAGCGCGCGCAGCAGCCCGGTGAGCCCGGCCATATCGACGAAGAAGATCTTCAGGATCACCAGGGCCAGGAGGACCAGGCCGCCGCGATACAGCGCCTTGTGGCCTTGCAGGGTGCCGAGCAGCATCGTGCCAACGGCCATCAGCAGCCAGACCACCGAGTAGATGTACAACTCGCCGTCCCGGACCGGATCGAGGAAATGCAGCTGACCCTGCCACAGGTGCCGGATCTCCAGGCTGACGAATAGCCACAGCGCGACCCCGGCGAGTACCGCGAAGAACGGGCGCAGGTCCGGTTCGAACAGACGGCTGGCCAGGCCCCACAGCACCACCGGCAACCCATAGGCCAGCAGCAGCGCGTTCATGACCGGCGTACCGCCGATGGCGGCCGAGCTCGCGGCATCCCACAGCGGGTTCATCGCCGTGACCAGCAACAGGTAGTTGCCCACGGCCAGCAGCATCAGGAGCTGGGCCACCCCGCGGTAGAGGCCTGGCAATCCGGCAGCGGAGATGCTGCGCCGATAGTACAGCAGGGCCAGCGCCGCCCACAGCCCGGTATTCAAGGCCGCCTCGAGGAAGTCATAGCGGGCGGCGAACACGTCGCCGTCGTACAGCAGGTAGCGCATCTGCGTGTGCAGGAACAGCATCAGCAGGTGCAGCGATGCCGCCTGCAGCCAGGGCTTCAGGCGCTGGCCATCCTCCAGCACCCGGGCGGCCAGCCAGACCAGCACCAGGCTGCCGCCATAGGTCCAGAGGGTCCAGTGGGCGGCATCGTCGTAGTCGAGGAGCCAGGGGTTCAGCGTCAGCCGCACAAGGATGACGGTTAGTACCAGGATGACCAGCCCGTTCAGGTGGCGGATCCCGAAGCGCCGCAGCAGCCAGGTCAACGACAGCACCTGCACGGCCAGCGCCAGGGTCAGCGTGGCCTCGTCGAAGCCGATCACGACCGCCAGCGAATAGGCCAGGTGTCCCGCGGCGATCTGCCAGAACGCGATCGCGTCGGTGGTTCCCGCCCTGAGCCGCCTTCCTGCAAGCCCACCCAGCGTCAGGCCCACGAGCAGACCGAGCGCGCTCAGTCCCCAGTGTGGCAGCGCCTCCGGCACCAGGATGTACGCCAGCGCAAGGGCGACCAGCGGAGACACGAACGCCAGCGACGTGGCCAGCGCCGAATCACGCCGCGCCCACAGCTGCCACAGACCCGCCGCGGAGAACAGGGCCGCCATGAGCCCGAGCATGGCAAGCACCGTGCCGTGATCGACCGCGGCGACGGGGGTGACGGACCAGAGGTACGAAGTGTAGAGCGGCTCCCAGTCCAGGACGCTCCCGACCAGCCCCGCCGCCATCGCGACCAGGGCCAGCCACGGCAGCGGCCGCAGCCCGGCGTTGTACTGACTGGCGAGCAGGATCACCGCCGGCAGCGGCAGCCACAGCAGCGGACCCAGGCTCCACTGCGGGCCCAGGGCGATGCTGTAGGCCTGGGCCAGCAGCAGGATCAGCAGCGAGACCCGCAGCGGACCCTGCTCGGTCCCTGCGCTGCGCAACCACTGCTGCCAGTGTCGCTCCGCCTCGGGATCGGCGATCGGCCGGGTCAGCCGATAGTTGCGCGGGCGCAGCGCCAGCATGCTCCACGCCAGCACCGCCAGATAGACCCCCAGCCAGGCCTCCGTGTGGCCGCCGGCCTGCAACGCGATCCACCACCAGAAGAGCGCACCCGCGACGGTGCCCCACCACAACCAGTCCCGGTAGACGTAGCGCATCAGCACGAAGCTGGCCATGGTCACGATCAGGCTGTAGATCAGCACCGTCAGCAGTTGCTCGGCGTCGCCGCCCAGCAGTGCCGGGACCGCATACGCGCCGAGGATGCTGAGGATCGCCAGCACCGGCCCGTGGCGCACGGCCAGCACCATCGTCCCGAGGGAAATCAGCGCCAGGAGCGCGAAGACCACGCCGGGCGGCCATAGGGCGTACAGGTGCAGCGCCGCGAGCACCGCGGCGTAGAGGGTCAGGCTCGCACCCCCGGCCAGCGCGGCCACCGCGTCGTAGCGGCCTTGCATCCGCCGGCGCAGCCACTCGGCGAGCACGTGCAGGCCCACGCCTGTGGCGATGCCCAGCAGCACCCGCGCCAAGGGCCCGAGATAGCCCTGCTCGATCGAATAGCGGACCAGGAAGATGCCGGCCAGACCGATCGACAGGCCGCCAAGCCAGACCATCCAGTGGTCGCGGATGCCTGCGAAGAGCCGGCCGACACGATCCAGCCCGGCGCGCCGCGGCCCGGGTCGCGCTGACCCTTCGGCCGCCGCGGTCCGCGCCGCCGAGGCCGCGCTGCTGGCAACCGGTGCCGGTCTCGTGCCCCATCCGGCCCAAACGTCCCCGGAACGCGCGGGAGCACCCGGCGCCGCGGGCCCCTCGGGCTCCGCCGCCTCCGCCGCTCGGGAGGTCTCCGTGTCGGTCCCTGGTGTCGCTCCGCGCAGCCGCCGCAATTGCGCATCGACGTCGGCCAGCGCCCGCTCCGCCTTCGTCAGCCGTGTGCGCAGCCGGCCGAGCGTCAGGGCGCTGACCCACCCAAGCACCGCCCCGGCCAGGAGTCCGAACACCAGCAATCCAGCCAGCAGGCCGCCCAGGTAATTCATCCACATCGCTGCGGGATCCATGGCACCGAGAGGGCGACCATCGTAGCCCAGGAAGGGCCGAATCGTGTCGACTCGGTTACCGTGAGAATACGGCCACGGAAAACACGGAAATCGTGGAAAATGCGGGGCATAAAAACTCTTTTTCGTGTCCTTCCGAGTTCTGTAGGTCGGGTTAGCGTAGCGTAACCCGACGTGCCGGGACGCCGGGGACAATGCTCTTTTGCGGCCAAGGGTGGGTGCGAGACCCGTCGGGTTACGCCCTTTGGGGCTAACCCGACAGTTCTTATGAAGGGCGGGAGCTTGCTCCCGCTATTCGGTGCCGGGGATTGCCAGCTCCCCACAGCGGCGGCAAGCCGCCGCACTCCATAGGGGCTTGTGCTTGCATCACTCGGGGTGGCGCGCTCCAGGGTATGAGCGTTACCGGCGGCGCGTGGCCGGGAGCACGGTCGCGGTCATCGGCCGCCCCTGCGCGCGCGCCTGCAGCCAACGCCCGGCCGCAGTCCAATCCACGGGATGCGCGGCCAGTGCCGGGACCGACGCCTGCACGTAGTCGCCGCGCTCATTGACCGTGACCCGCTGCGGGCCCGCACCCGTATCCGCCTGCAGCGACAGGCGCTCCCACTGAACCCTTTCGCCGCCCCGCGAGGCCTCGCGCAGCACCAGGGCGAGCGCATGCAGGTCCGCCACGATGGCGCGGCAGGTCGCCTCCTTCGCGCCCCGCTCCGCAAGGTCCGCGAACTCGCAGCGCAGGCCATCCGCGGTCTCCCAGGCCGGGGGATGCCGCTGCGACAGTTGCCAGTGGCCCTGCACGCCCGCCGGCCCCAGCGCCGCGCGCGTCGATCCATCCCCGCCATCGCGCGCGCAGTCGTGGCGGCGGCAGAATTCCGCCGCCAGTTCCTGTTCCAGCCGAGGCTGCGCGGTGATGCGGGGCCAGGCGACCCACAGTGGGCGCCCATCGATCAGCACGAGGATCTGGTTGTGCCGATCCATCCGCACCTCGACATGGCTCGCGACATACAGCGCCGCCTGCGCAACCCGCAGTTCCGCCAACAGCGGCAAGGTGGCCTGCTGCCAGCGCGCAAGCTTGCGTCGATCTGCGGCATCGCGCCGCCCCTCGAAGACGGACGAATCCAGTTCGCTCTCGTAGGCGGTCACCAGCGCATCGATCAGCAACCGCGCGAAATCGAAGCGCGCGGCTGCGGGCGCCTCGGCAAAACCCGCGACCACGCCGGCCAGCGGCGACGGCTGCACGTATAGCCGCCGCGACTCCCCCTCCGCTACCATGGCGCCGGTCGGCGGCAGCGCTGCCAGCGCGAGGACGAGGGCGAGCAGCCAGGCACGGGACGCCGGACGCATTCAGGCCACCGCGCCCGCGGCATGGCCCGAGGCCCAGGCCCACTGGAAGTTGTGGCCGCCCAGGTGGCCGGTAACATCCACCACTTCACCAATGAAATACAGGTTGGCCTGGTCGCGCAGCGCCATGGTCTTCGACGAGAGGCAGCGCGTGTCGACGCCCCCGATCGTGACCTCGGCGGTACGGTAGCCCTCGGTCCCCGACGGCTTCACCCGCCAGCGGTGCGTGGCCGCTGCGATGCGATCGATCTCGGCCCGGGAGAGCTGATCGATCGGCTGGTCGGGCAGCCACAACTCGCACCAGCGCTGGGCGAGACGCTTGCTCCAGCGCTCGGCCAGCAGCGTACGCAGCGCGATCTTCGGACGCTCCAGCCGTGCCTGGGCAATGGCCTGCGCGATCTCCGCTCCCGGCCAGAGGTCGAATTCGACGCTGTCGCCGGAGTGCCAGTACGACGATACCTGCAGCACCGCAGGACCGCTGAGGCCACGGTGGGTGAACAGCATGGCCTCGCGGAAGTGGCCGTCGCCGCAGGACGCCACCGAATCCACCGCAATGCCGGAGAGTCCCTCCAGCTGCTCGAGCGGCCGGCCGCTGAGGGTGAAGGGAACCAGCGCCGCGCGCGTGGGCCGCACGTCCAGCCCCAGCGAGCGGGCGAAATCGAAGCCGAATCCAGTCGCTCCCATGCTGGGGATGGAGTAGCCGCCGGTGGCGATCACCAGCGAACCGGCGCGCACCGCACCCGCCGCGATGCGCAGCCGGTGCGGGTTGCCCACCTCGATCGACTCCACCGGAGCCTGCGTTCGCACCTCGACGCCGACCGCGGTGCACTCGTCGGTCAGCATCTTCACGATCAGCTTGGCGCTGACGTCACAGAAGAGCTGCCCCAACGTCTTCTCATGCCAGGCAATGCGGTGCCGGTCGACCATCTCCACGAAGTGCCACGGCGTGTAGCGGCTCAGCGCCGACTTCGCGAAGTGCGGGTTCGCGGACAGGAAGTTTTCCGGCCCCGAGTACAGGTTGGTGAAGTTGCAGCGGCCACCACCGGACATCAGGATCTTCTTGCCCACCCGGTTGGCGTGATCGAGCACCAGCACGCGCCGGCCGCGGCCACCGGCGGTCAACGCGCACATCAGGCCGGCGGCCCCGGCTCCGATCACCACCACATCGAACTCTTCCACTTCTGCCCTCTCCAAGTACCGAGTAGCCGCGAACGCACGGGCACGGGATGCACCATTTCATTGTCGCCGATTTCCCAGGACAAACCTTGGGTTGGGTTGTTCATCGCGGCACCGGGATCGCGCCGAAGCGCCACGGAGTGGCCGCGATCCATGTAACCGGAATCGCGCTACGGATGCTTGAACAGGACCCCCGGGAACGCGTACTGTTCCCCTAGAACCAGCGAGAGGCAGGTGAGATGCGCTTCATGTTCCGATCCAAGACCACGACCAACGACCCTTCCCTGGGCCTGGGCGTCCTGGTGCTCGCCACCGGCCTGGTGCTCACCCTGCAGAACCCGAACGCCGTCGATTCGGCCTCTCGGCTGATCAGCGAATTGGATCTGCCCTCACCCGCCCGCGTGCTGGAGTGGCGCCCCGACAGCCCGCCACCCTGGATGGACGGCGACCAGATGCTGATGGACGAGGTGGAAGACGGTCCGGCCATCACCGCCGTGAGCCGCGACCCCGATCCGGGCCTGGATCCGCGCGAAAGACCCCAGCGCTAACCCGCGGCAGTTGTGTAGGTCGGGTTAGCGTAGCGTAACCCGACGACGTGCCGAGTGCCGGGCACGGTGCTGGTTTGCGCCCAGGGGTGGTTGCAAGACCCGTCGGGTTACGCCCGCTGGGCTAACCCGACCTGCAGTGCGCGGCTTTTCGATGTCCGTTGCAAGACCTACCGTCAGCGGCTTTTCGACGGCAGGGGAGCGGCCTATCCGATGGCTTGAGAGTCAGGCACTCACCGAAACAAACACACCGCGTTGCTCGGTGAAGGACGCCGCCAGAAACTGCGCGTGCACGCTGCGCTGAACTCCACGCTCCCGGGTCTGCACCACACGGGCAATGAAGTCCCCGCTCTCGGCCACGACGCGCACGACATCGCCGGCGAGCACGCCCGCGCTAGTGAACAGGCTGATGCCGGCCGGCGACAGATCCCGCATCTGCGCCCGCGTGGCGGGTCGTCCCCAGGCCGGATAGATGAGCGCCGCAGCGTCCTTGCCGATGCGAGGCACGGTGCGCCGCCCCTCGGGCTCAGACCGTTCCCCGAGCATGCCCGAGACCGGCGTCAACGGCCCGCCGCAGCAGGCACAGCGGCTGTCCTCGGAAATCCGCGACGGCTTCGGCGCCTGACAGAAGCTGCAAAGTCCCGCCGCAACGCCATCGGCTACAACGTCACCCGCCACATGACCGCGCCCGGCGTGTCCCGGCTCCGGCGGACCTGCAGGAATCGCCGTGGTCAGCGAACGCGGCCAGGGCGCGCGCTGCGCCATCGACAGAGTGCGGTCATAGGCTCGCCGCCGCTCCGGATCACTGAGGGTTCGATAGGCGCCGTTGAGCGTTACCGCCGCGTGGTGGCTACCGCCGCGATCGGGATGATGCCGGAGCTTCAGCATCAGGCTGCGGTAGCTGGCGCGGATGATCTCCGCCGGCGCATCCGGCTGCACATGCAGGATTCGGTAATGGTTGCGCCGCTCCATCGTCAGGCTCCACGCCCCCCGAGGGCCACCACGCGGCAACGTCGGGCGACGCCGGTGACCGGCGCCGTCGTCATCATGCCCTCCACCCCAAGAGAACGCCGCCTCTCACGCACCAGAACCTCGCTCCATGCTTGCCACGAGACACAGTGTAGCCGCTGCCGGGAAAACCCGCGCGCGATCCCGACGCTTGGCATTTGCGCACCCGCATTTCGCCACGGGATCGCGGCCAGAGGCCGCTCCTACGCGTCTATGTGGGGACATTGAGGCGACCACGAGCCTGGAGCGCCTGGATGACCTCTTCGGCGGCTTGTTCCGGGGTCAGAATTGCGGTGTTGATCACGAGTTCCGGGCTTTCCGGCGGTTCGTAGGGCGAATCGATCCCGGTAAAATTCTTCAACTCGCCGCGGCGAGCCTTCTTGTAGAGCCCCTTCGGGTCACGCTGTTCGGCGACATCCAGCGGGACCTCCACGAACACCTCGAGGAATTCGTCGTCGGTCAGCAGGTCCCGGGCCATCCGGCGCTCGGCCTGGAACGGGGAGATGAACGCGGTGAGCACGATCAGGCCGGAATCGACCATCAGCTTCGCGACCTCGCCGACCCGGCGGATATTCTCCACCCGGTCGGCCTCGGTGAAGCCGAGATCGCGGTTCAACCCATGGCGTACGTTATCGCCATCGAGCAGATAGGTGTGGTGGCCCATGTCGTACAGCCGCTGCTCCACCCGGTTGGCGACCGTGGATTTCCCCGATCCCGACAGCCCGGTGAACCAGACCACGCAGGGATTCTGCGTCTTCTGGCCGGCGCGGGCAGCCTTGTTGATGTCGACGTGCTGAACGTGAATGTTCTGGGCCCGACGCAGTGCAAAGTGCAGTTGGCCCCCGCCGAGCGGCTCTTGCGTGTCCTGATCGAGCACTGCGAAGCTGCCCGTCGCCGGGTTCTCCTCGTAGGGATCGAAGGCCACTGCCCGGTCGAGACTGATGTTGCACACCGCAACATCGCCGGCCTTGAGTTGGCTGGCCGCGATGTGCTCCTGCGTATCCGGGTGCATCCGGTACTTGATGTCGGTGACCGTCAGGTCCGCGCGTTGCAGGCCGATGCGCGCGGGATAGCGGCGCCCCGGAAACAGCGATTCCGGACCGGACCAGACGATACGCGCCTCGAACTGGTCCGCGACTGACGCCGGCGCCTCGGTGGTGGAAATCAGCGCGCCCTCGGGAAGCACGAGCGCATGGTCGAGGGTGAGGGTCACGCGTTGCCCCGCACTGGCCTGGGCGAGTTCGCCCTCGTCCCCGTGGAGACTCGCCACTCGGCTTTCCTTCCCTAGCGGCTGGATCCGGACACGATCGCCGGCCCGGACGCTGCCACTCACCACCACCCCCACAAACTGACCCGGACGCGGGGGCAACCGGTCCGCGGCGCCAGCCGACGCCCCCGACGGTTCCACCGGTATCCTGAAAGGGAGCCGCTCCCTATCCTCAACGCGCTTCATCGCTATCCTCTAAAGAAAGTGAGAAAGTGGGGGTCGGACCAACGCAACCCATTGTTTCTTCTTTCATAATACCCCGAAATACACCCGTCAAACGGCCTTAGAGGGTCCATTTCGGGCCCCATTTTGCCCCTTTAAGCAAATCCGTGCCCGGGCGTGCGCCGGAGCGACGGCTGTTTCGCTGCTCGGCCCCAGCGTCCACCGTCCCGCCCCTTAGCGACGTGTTTTTGGCCCCAAAAACCGGCATCTAAGGCCAAAAATGCCCCCGATTCCCTGGTGTTTTTTCTTCATAATCAGAGGTTTGCCTTGGTCCGACCCCCGGGGACCCCCGGGGTGATTAGAAGGACCAGACTTGGGGGATGATCAGGATGGCGATCAGGGAGGTGACGATGGTCATCGGGATGCCGGCGCGGAGGTAGTCGCTGAAGCGGTAGCCGCCCGGGCCATAGACCATCAGGTTGGTCTGGTAGCCGATGGGGGTGGCGAAGCTGGCCGACGCGGCCATCATGATCGCGATGGCAAAAGGCAGCGGGCTCACCCCCAGATCGCCGGCCACCGCGAAGGCGATCGGAAAGATCAGCACGGCAGCGGCGTTGTTGGTGATGACCGCCGTGAACAGCGCGGTCGCCAGATAGATCATCAGCAGGTTCATCCAGGGGTCGGCCCCCGCCAGACTGACCAGGCCGAGCGACAGTGTCTGCGCGAGCCCCGTGCCCTCCATGGCCGCCCCCACGCCGAAGGCGGCGGCGATGGTGAACAGCACCGGCCAGTCGATGCTGTGGCGCGCGGTCTCCAGCGTCAGGCAGCGGGTCAGCACCATCAGGGCTGCCGCGATCAGGGCGCCTTCCAGCATCGAAAACACGCCCGCGGTCACGCTCACGACCATGCCCACGAGGATCATCGCCGCGAGCAGGGCGCGTTCGTGGCGCGGAGTGGCAGCCTCTTCCACGCGGCTCACGAGAAAGAAGTCGCGGCTGTTCCGGTTCTGCATCTGGAACCCGGGTCCGGCCTCCACCAGCAATGTGTCACCCGGCTTCAGCACGATGTCGCCGATCTTGCCCCTCAGGCGCTGACCGTTGCGCGCCACCGCGATCACCACTGCGTTGTAGCGGTTGCGGAAACGGGCGTCGCGGATGGTCTGCCCGACCATCGGACAGCTATCCGAAACCACGGCCTCGAGCAGGTTCCGATCGGCGCGATGGCTGTCCAGCTTGAACACCTGTCCGGTCGCGGGACGAAGGCCGCGGATCTTCTGCAGATCCACCACCGACTCCACCACGCCGACGAAGATCACGCGGTCTCCGCCGTGCAGCCTCTCCTGCGGGGACACCGCCGGCAGTACCGTGCCGTTGCGGTTCACCTCGATCAGAAAGGCACCGGGAAGGTGGCGCAGTCCGGCCTCTTCGATGCTCCGCCCCTCCAGCGCGCCCTTCGGCTCGATTTCCATCTCGATGGTGTACTGCCGCGGGTCGTCGAGCTGCGTGATCGCGGGCGGCCGGTTAGGCAACAGCCAGCGCCCGGCAAGGATCATGAAGACGAGGCCCCCGGCTGCGACAGGAATCCCCACCCAGGCGATGTCGAACAACCCGAAGCCCTCGCCGGTGCGATCCAGCATCAGCCCGTTCACCACGAGGTTCGTGCTGGTGCCGATCAGCGTCACGGTGCCGCCGAGAATGGCCGCGTAGGACAGCGGCATCATCAGCTTCGAGACGGCCAGGTCGTGTTTACGCGCCCACTCGCTCACCGCGGGGATCAACATGCCGACCACGGGCGTGTTGTTCAGAAAGGCGCTCATGATCGTCACGGGCGCGCTCAAACGCCATTGCGCGCGGCTAAGCGAGCGCGGCCGCCCGAGCAGGTTGTGCACGATCCACTGGATCCCGCCGGTCTCCCGGATCCCCGCCACGACCACGTAGAGTGCGGCGACGGTGATCACCCCCTGGTTGGAAAAACCGACGAAGGCCTCCGTGGGACCGATCACGCCGACCGCCAGGAGGATGATCACCGCGCCGATGAAAACCATGTCCGGCGCCGCCCGCGTGAACGCGAGCACCCCGAACATCAGGGTGACAAGTCCCGCGGTAAACCAGGCGTCCCAGGGCATGCTCTTCCGCTCCTTCAAACCCCAAGCGGGGTCGGACCAACGTTACTTATTGTTTTTACTTGAAATGACCCCAGAATACGCCCTTCAAAACGCCTTAAACGGCCCTTTTCGAGCCCCATTTTGCCCCTTTAAGCAAATCCCCGCGCGAGCGTATGCCTGGGTGACGGCATACGCCTCCGGGGTCACGCGTCGTGTATCCGGAACACCGACGCCTTTTGCTCGCGCTCAAGCAGGATGTCCAGCAGCAGGGTTCACCAGACCCTAGTATGCATTCCGGTTCACGAAGCCCTTGAACGCGGTCATCACCAGAATCCGCAGGTCGAACTCCGCCTGTTCCCTGAGGCCTCTCGATCTGGCGCGAGCCCGGATGCGGAAACTGTCCCTGGAATTGTTAGGGTGTCAGCAACTCGAATGCATCGCTTCGCGCCGCTTTTTTGTCGAAGGTGATCACGCACTCACAGCCGTTCCGCAGCGCACTTTTTGCGATCAGGAGATCAGGCAAATCCAGCGGGTCGTTCCCAGCCGTCTGCAGCATCGCCTGCACGGCTTCGCGCTGTTCGAATTCGAGAACGGGCAATAACAACAAATCGCTGAACACTTCAATGAGCTCGTTGCGCCCTACCCGGTAGGCGGACTCCAGTACCCAAATGCTCTCCAGCACGACGAGGAGGGGCACAAAATAGGTCGTGCGTTGCCGCTCAGCGCCCGAGAAAAGCCGCCGCACCTGTTCAGCTTGTGCCGGGTCATCATTCACCAGAAAGCGCACCAAAATGTTGGTGTCGATCGCTTTCATGTCGCGCTTTTGGTCATCCGCTGATGGATCACAGCGTCCATCTCCGCCGGGGTCAGCGCCGGCTGTCCCGGCTTTCTGAGCCGTCCGAAAACCTCATCGACCCGACGCGTCACAGGCCTGAGGAGGACATCGCCAGCCTCGGTCAGACTGAAGTCGATCTTGTCACCTTCGTGAAGCAGCAGTCGCTCCCGGATTTCCTTGGGGATGGTGATCTGCCCTTTGCTGGTGAGGGTGGCTGTAGCCATTGTGATCACCTTACTGATTTCTTTTTCCTTACAGTACGGTAAGGAAAACGCGCTTACGAGTCAACCATTGGCTTATGAACTACTCCCGCCAAGCCTTTCAGACTATGGCGTGAGTTTCGCGCTTCTCGGGGCGGGCCGGATCATCCGGGGGATGATTCGGTCTTACCACCCTCCACGCCTCGGCCGGTTCCCGACCGGATAACTGCTGCTCGGCCCAGGCCATCAGGACCCGGGCGGCGTTTTCGTCCCGCGAACAGGACGCGCCGCAGGGACACTCATGGCGCCGCTGGCTGAGTGGCTTCTTCTCCTGACGCCCGCAGGCGTGACAGGTCTGCGAGGGCTTGAGCTGCCGCGTCGGTGCTTCCATCGCCCAGGTACCAGCCTCCTCCGCTTTGTACCCGAGCCGTTGATGGAAGGCCCCGCCGGCGGCATCGAGGATGCAGCGGTTCAAGCCCCTCTTGTGCTGACCGCCCGAGGCGGTCATGTTGCGGATGTTCAGCGCCTCCAGGCCCAGGGCGGCGAATTGCCCGACAAGCTGCGTTGTGGTCTGGTGCAGGAAATTGTTTCTCTGATTCGCCACCTTGCGGTGAAGGCCGCGCAGGCGCTCGTATGCCCTCTGGAGCCGGTTAGAGACGGGAAACCGGCGCGTCTTCCCGGATGCCTTCTTTGCCGCCTCCTCCTTGCGGGAGATGTCCCGCTGGACTTGGCGGATTTTCTCCAGGGTTCCGGCAAGGCACCGGGGATTGTCGATGGTCTCGGTTCCCGCAGGTGTGGCCACGGTGGCGAAGGTTTCCAGCCCCCAGTCCAGGCCGCCCAGTTGGTCCCCGCGTTGACGCTCCGGCGCACAATCCAGCGTGATACTGGCGTACCAGCGCCGGCCCCGCTGGATGATCTCACAGGTCTTCGGCGTACCGGGGGTGCGGGGTTTGCCCCGGATGGCGACCTTGCCGATGCCGCCGAGCCGCAGCGTCCCGTGCTTCATCCGCTCGTTGGTCATCAGACGCCAGCCGTCACCGTGGGTTTTATACCCCCAGCCCTTGAAACGGTGCAGCGGCTTGAAGCGGGGAAACCCCGGCGTTTCGCCGTTTTTCACCCGGCGAAAGAAGTGCTGGAACGCCAGATCCAGGCGCTTCAATGTGACCTGCCCGGATTGGGCGTTGATTCCGCGAAGGAGTTTCGACTGGCGGCGCCACTCGGTCAGGCGTTTGCACTGTGCCGAGAATCCCAACGACGCCTGCCTCTCGCCCCAGGCCCGGCGCCGTTCGGCCAGCGCCTCGTTCCACAACAGGCAGTGGACCCAGCGTTGGTGCTCCAGGGCGGCAAGCTGGGCCGCCGTGGGGTAAAGCCGGTATGTGACCTTGCGCTGGACCATGCACTAATTATACTTGGTTAATATGAGTTCATAAGCGCTAAACCGTTTATATCACTGCACATACAGGCTCCAGTACCATTTGGTTGTGGTGACCAAGTACCGCCGAAAGTGCATCACGAAACCGATGCTCTCCCGCCTGGATGAAATCGCTCGGGCCACTACCGAGAAGTGGGACGGCGAGGTTCTGGAGTTCAACGGCGAACCGGATCATGTGCATCTACTCCTGGAGTTGACGCCGCGCACTGCGCCGTCTGCGTTCGTGAATAATCTCAAGACCGTCACCTCCCGACTGATTCGAAAGGAATACGGAGCGCACTTGCAGCGTTACTACTGGCGCAAGCCGGTGTTCTGGTCTCGCAGTTACTGCATCATCACCGTCGGCGGTGCGCCACTCTCGGTGCTAAAGCAATACATCGAACAGCAGGAAGCACCGGAGTGATGGCGCTGCGCGCCATGCGCCGCTTCACCACCCCCTAAGCCGTTGCGCGGCTATAGGCGGAGCACTGCGGCGCGGGTTGGTAGTCGAGTTGACGGCGGAACTCGAACCAGCCCTGGTCGAGGATGGAGCGGTTCAGGCCCGACTTGGCCCGAACGTTTCTGCCCGGGGCCTCGACCGTCCCGGCCGCCGACGTGGACAGATTCCGCACCTGCAAATCCTCGATACACACCATCGCGTGGTTTTGGCTGATCGCGGTCGAGGTCTGGTGCAGGTAGTCGCGGCGGGCGTTGCCGATCCGGGTCCGAGCTTCAGGTTCACGTAGAGTTCGTCAACGGCATCCGCAGGACCGGTTCTGCTGATCGACCTTGCAGACATCAAACTTCATCGCCCAGACTGCAGCGCGCTCCGAACCGTTATCAGCAGACCATCAATGTCGCTGGCAAGAAAATCCAGGAACTTGGGTTTTGCAAGGGTTCGTTGCTGCACTTCAACCGGCAGAAAGCGGTTCATTTCCTGGGCAAAGGCAGCGCTGCGGACGATAGCAGGCAGTCTGGCGCGCAGGTCGTCCAGCCGGTCGCGGTAGTCGGTGATGCGGTAGTCCTCGATCTTGTTTGCGACCCACCCCGTATTGACCGCCGCCCCCTGCTGCTTGAGCCAGCGCAAATCCCAGATATCCCGATGGCGCACGTAGCGCTGACTATTGACCAGCGACACCAGCTTGTCGGCCATGATCTCATCCAGCGATTCGGTCAACACCAGCGTATCGCCATAGCCGTCGGGCAGAAAGTCATAGTTGAGGCGGAGGCTGCGCGGCTGTCGAGAGTAGGCCTCGACATTGGCGATTTCGAGCTTGATCCGCTGCCGCGGAAGATCAGGTCGTGTGGGTGCGGTGATGATCGCGATCTGCCAGGTGTCGACGTAAATGCCGCGGTAGCCCGGCTCATCGACGAGCTCGGCCGGCTCGCGCACGATCACCTCGAGGCCATAGCGCTGGCCGATGTAGGTTTCCAGTGCGGCCCTGATCCCGTCGACCCGCGCGCGCGAAAAGTCGCGTCCGCCGGCAAAGTCCAGGTCCTCGCTGAAACGGGGTGAGCCGTAGCACAGACGAAGCGCCGTCCCGCCCTGAAAAGTCAACTCATCGAGCAGCCCGTCGCGGTCGAGCCCGAACAGGATGTCGTAGTGCAGCAGTTCCTTTTCGATCACCGGTCGCATGTGGCCACGACCCGACTGCGCCATCGCCCGAGCGGTCAGCGCGGCGAAATCGACCCGTTCAGTCATCGGCCAGGGCCCGCGCATCGACCAGATGGGTGTTGCGGCCCACCCGCTTCAGATCACGCCAGGCCGCTTGCGGTGTGGCCATGCGTAGCGGCCGGCCCACCCGGCGTGTGTTTTCCAGAATATCGGCCGGCGACCGCTTGGTATGGGTGAATTCAATGGTGCCCCAGGGCGTTCGATACACGCCCGATCGGCCCGTCGTCATGGCCGTCAGGCGATCGACCGGAATCTGTGAAATCGCCCCATACTCCGACAGCGCCGATTCCAGGCTGGTGTAACTGTACTGGCCGCGGCGCAGTGCCACAGCAACGCGTTCGATCACATCCGAACCCGGATCGCCCGTCAACACATACACATATACACCGCGGCACGCCCGCGCCAGCACACCTTCATCCACCAACCTCCCGAGCGCAGCCAGCAGGGTCCTCCGCTGATCCGCAGGAAACAGCTTGGCCAGATCACCCACGGTAAAAACGACGCGCCCAGCCCGGGCCCACTCCGCCAATGTCTTGATTGCAACAGACTGCTCCATGGGCATCAAGTATACAGAAAAACAATTAGCAAACTGCTTTTCCGTAAACCTGAATCCTGAACATTATCCCCGCGCATTCCCCCTGCTAGGGGTCAGCCAGGAGGGGGTCAAGCGGGGTGTTTTTTGAGGGGTTGCGTGCCTTGGGATTCCACATAGGCCCGGATGGTTT
>SKJG01000053.1 GCA_007116035.1 Thioalkalivibrio sp. | reverse complement strand
GCGGCGCCACCTCGCCTGCGGCCCGCGCGATGGCGAGAATCAGTCCGGTCATCATCGCCGGCGTGGCGAGTGGGACCACCACCTTCCAGAGCGTTTCGCCCTTCGTGGCGCCCAATGCCAGCGAGCCCTCGCGGATGGTCGACGGGATCCGTGCAAGACCTTCTTCGGTGGACACGATCACTACCGGAAGCGTGAGCAGCGCCAGGGTCAATGAGGCCCAGAACAGGCCAGGGGTGCCGAAAGTCGGTGCCGGCAAGGCCTCCGGGTAGAACACCTGGTCGATCTGGCCACCCAGGAAATAGATGAAGAACCCGAGGCCGAAGACCCCGAACACGATCGACGGCACCCCGGCCAGGTTATACACCGAGATCCGGATGGTCTTGAGCAGCGCCCCCTGCTTCGCGTATTCACGCAGGTAGATCGCGGCCAGCACCCCGAACGGGGTCACGATGATGGACATCACCAGCACCATCACCACGGTGCCGAAGATCGCCGGGAAGATCCCGCCCTCGGTATTCGCCTCGCGCGGGTAGCCGAAGATGAAGTCGAAGAAGTCGCTGACGTAAAAACGGAGCTTGGCGGGAACCGACATGTTGTTCGGCTGCCAAGCCTTGACGATGTCAGCGAGGCGAACCGTCACTTCGCTGCCATCGGCCGCGCGCATCACAATGCTGTCGCGGGCGGCCTCGGCGTAGAGTTGATTGAGCCGCTGTTCGAGGACCGCGTACTCGGCATCCAGCGCCTGCCTCCGTTGCTGGAGTTCCGCCTCCAATTCCGCGGTCAGGGTACCCCTCAGCTCGGCACGGCGCCGATCCAGGCGCACACGCTCGATGCGGAAATTGACGTTACCGATCGCACCCCGCTCGATGCTGCGAATCTCGTCGAAAAGGTCGTTGCTGCGGCGCAGGCGCTGCTGGAATTCCGGCCACAGCGCGTCACCCACGGCCACCGTGCTGCCCTGTTCCAGCAACCGCAGCGGCTTGCCGAAGAAATCGCCCCATTCGCGCCGTTCCAGGACGGCCATGTCCTCCGGATAACGCCACTCCTCCATGAAGTCGTCGATGAAATAGCCGAAGTCGCGCCCGGTCACATCCCGGTTGCCCATCTTGATCAGGTGCCGCTGGACCAGGAGCTGGTCTTCGGGGATTTCGACCCCGGCCTCGCGCATCGCCTGTCCTGTCAACATCTCCGACCGACGCAGTTCACCGACAACCCGAACCGGGGTATCGGCACCGGGGGCCATGTATTGGGCTTCCAGCACCGGATGCGGCCAGAAGTTGCCAAAGCCGCGCACCAGGATCAGCAACAGCAACCCGAAGACCATGATCATGCTGATCGTGACCGCCCCGCCGTTCAACCAGATCCAGGGGGCGCCGCTCTTCCACCACTCTCTCATTTCATCGTCCTCGAATCGGTTCCGGGTTTACAGCGACGCATAGCGCTTGCGCAGGCGCTGGCGCACGATCTCCGCCGCGGTGTTCAGCACGAAGGTGAACACCAGCAGTACCAGCGCGGAGAGGAACAGAACGCGGAAGTGGGTTCCGCCGACCGCAGTCTCCGGCAGCTCCACCGCGATGTTGGCCGCGAGCGTCCGCATGCCCTCGAACAGGTTGAAGTTCACGACCGGACTGTTGCCCGAGGCCATCAGCACGATCATCGTCTCCCCCACCGCGCGGCCGAAGCCGATCATGACCGCCGAGAAGATTCCGGGACTGGCGGTCAGCAGCACCACGCCCATGACGGTCTGCCACGGCGTGGCCCCGAGAGCCAGGGAACCGTTGGTGAGGTGGCGCGGCACGTTGAACACGGCATCTTCCGCTATGGAGAAGATGGTCGGGATCACCGCGAAGCCCATGGCCATGCCCACGATCAGCGCGTTGCGCTGGTCATAGGGAATGCCGACATTGGTAAACCACTGCCGCATCGACCCGTCGAAGAACCAGATCTCGATCCACGGGCTGCTGGCGGTGACCAGCCAACCGGTTCCGATCACCACCGGGATCAGCAGTGCGGCTTCCCACCCGGAAGGCACCCAGCCTCGGACCGCCTGGGGCAGCCGCGACCACGCGAATGCGGCGACCAGGATGAGCAGCGGGAACGCAATTGCGCCGGTGAACACGATCGGCAGGTTGTTTTCTATATAGGGGGCAAGCCAGATGCCGGCCAGGAAGCCAAGGATGACCGTGGGCAGCGCCTCCATCAGCTCAATCGAGGGCTTGACCACCTTCCGTATCGACGGCGCCATGAAGTACGCGGTGTAGATCGCACCCATGATCGCCAGCGGCGTCGCCAGCAGCATTGCGAACAACGCCGCCTTCAGGGTGCCGACCGTAAGCGGCACGATGCTGAACTTGGCCTCGAAGGCATCATCGGCCGAGGACGACTGCCAGACGAACTGCGGCTCGGTGCGGCCCTCATACCAGACCCTGCCCCAAAGGGCGCTCAGCGATGTCTGCGGGTGCGGATTGTCGATCGCGAGGACCCGAAGCAGATCCGAGCCCTCGGTCGCAATCAGGGCACGACTGTTGTTCGGACCCATGGCCAGCCGCGAGATCGGACTCTCACCCACCGGTTTCATCGCCAAGGTGACCCCGGATGTCCCGTAGTGCAGACCGACGCTGCCCGTATCGTCACCGGTCAGGAAACCCTTGCGCAGATATTCTGGTTCGATGAAGGTGACCGCGCTCGCATGGCTCTGAAAGGTCCGCACGCGGGCCATCCGCAGAACCCCGGCCTCTTCGTCCCGGACGAGAAACCACTGGCTTACGCTGCCGTCGGACCCACCGACAATCAGCGAGCGCGAACCCACGAGGAACTGGGCCGCGGTCACCCGCACACCTTCGCCGACCAGGTTCACTTCCTCGATCAGGAACGGGTTGTTGCGGTCGACGATGTCGAACACGAACAGCTGCCCGCGGTCGTCGATCGCGAACAGGTTGCGCAGCGACTCGTTCACCAGGATCTGGCGCACCGGCCGCCCGATCGATGGCAATCGGAAGTCGTTGCGCTGGATCTGGACCGCCCCCGTCATCAGGTTGGTCCGGGAAGAAAACAGCGCCATGTCCAGGTAGCCATCCTCGGTGCCACCGGCAACGATATAGCCGCCGCGACCCTCGACGACCGCGAGCGCCGAATAGGCCTCGGTATCGCGGGTACCGACGCGGATGGGTTCCTCGCCCAGCGGGAACGAGAGTTCCGGCCGGATCTGTCGTTGGCCGGCAACGAAGACCTGGGTGAAATTGAGCTTGACCGGCAGCACACTGCCGTCGGAAAAACCGTAAACGAAGAGGCTTCGGCGGCTTTCGGCGCGGCCGAAAGAGGTCACGTCCTCCCCTTCGGGAGCCGGGACCTGCAACCGCTCGCGCACGACGCCGGTGCCGGCATCGAAGAAGGTGATGGCGCCGGTCTCCGAGAAACGACCACCGATCTGCTCGAAGCGGTCGAGTACAAAGTGCAGAGAGGGCGCATCGTCCGCATCCCCCAGCACCGTGAATTCGGTCGCCATTTCCACGCTCACGGGTTTGAGCAGCGGAAAGGTCTCGTAGAACAGGTAAACAAAGATCAGGGCCAGGGCGATGATCACACCGATTCCGCTGGTACCCACGCCATAGCGCGAGATGCCGTCACGCAGCGCCCGCTTCTTGCGCAGCTTCTGGCGCCGCTCCGTGCTTGGCAGCAAGGAGCCCGCCGCAAGCGGTTCTTCGCTCGTGGATGCAGACATGATCTACCCCTGATATCTCGAATCGTTGCCCAAAACACAGGCCCCGGCACGCCTTGTGCCGGGGCCTGTCGTTGACTGTCGAGAGAAACCTCAGTCGAGGTTCATCTCCTTGCGGAAACGCTCGGCGGCGGCAGCCGACAGGGTCACGTAGCCATCGCGGTGCACCACGCCCTGCCCTTCGGCGGACAGTACCATGCGGAAAAATTCCTTCTCCATCGGGTTCCAGCCGTCGTTCGGGTGCTGGTTGGCGGCCACGTAGAGGAACCGGGCCAGCGGGTAGTCGCCGGTGGCGGCGTTGTCGCCGGTCGCCTCGAAGTACTCACCGCCGTCGGCCGGGGCCAGCGGAACCACGCGGACGCCGGAGGTGCGGTAACCGATACCCGAGTAGCCGATACCGTTCAGGGTCTGCTCGACCCCGCGAACGACTGCGGAGGAACCCGGCTGCTCGTTCACGGTCGGCCTGAAGTCTCCGCCGCAAAGGGCATTTTCCTTGAAAAAGCCGTAGGTCCCGGAGACCGCGTTACGGCCATAAACCGTGATATCCCGGTTCGCCCAGGCGCCGGTCATGCCGGCATCGCCCCAGTTACTGATGTCCTTGTCGTGGCCGCAGGCGCGGGTGGCGGAGAAAATCGCGTCTACCTGCGGAAGCGACAGACCTTCGATCGGGTTGTCCTTGTTCACGTACACCGCGATCATGTCGATGGCGACCGGAACCAGCGTGGCCGGGTAGCCCCAACGCTCCTCGAAGGCGCGCTGCTCGGAGTCACGCATCGGGCGGCTCATCGGGCCGAAGTTGGAGGTGCCTTCGGTCAGGGCCGGCGGCGCGGTCGAGGTGCCGGCGCCCTGAATCTGGATGTTCACGTTCGGGTAGAACTTCGCGAATTCCTCGGCCCAAAGGGTCATCAGGTTGTTCAGCGTATCGGAACCAACCGAGCTAAGGTTGCCGGAAATACCGGAGACGCGCTCGTAGTTGGGCAGGTTGGGATCGACTTCGGCGGAGGCAATGGAAACGGACATGCCCAGGGCGGCAACAACGCCCAGGACCAGGGATTTCTTCGTCGTCATGATCAGTCTTCCTCAGTTGGAATGGTGGTCACGAACAGGCCAGGCATCGAGGCCGGTGCCGTTGATTCGCGGTGGGCAGTATTACGCCCCTGGATCACAACGATATGACTGAAACATGACAAATACGTGACAGGCGCCCCGGCGTGAGCGTCATGCGTCGGGGGCAGGCGCACGGACCGGTGGCGCGAGCCGCATTTCCAGGCGCACGAACTCGTTCACACTGCCCGCGTTCTCGATCAGTCGCAGGCGTTCGGGAAGCAGGGCCCGGTCGAGCCAGCGCCAGCCGAAATATTCCACACGCACCCGCTCGTGGCTGCCCGAGTCCAGGAGGTCCAGGGTTGCGGGCCGGCCAGCGGGATCCAGCCGCAACTGAACCTTGTGACCCGTGGCGGCCACCCGTCCCTGCAATTCGCTGGCCTCCAGGCTGCCGTCCCAATCGATCACCCCGTCCAGGAACCAGCCCCAGGGTGCCAGCACTCCCTCGCCGAGGGCCTGGGCCTGAAGCGTCAGCGGCGACGGGCCGAATCCCGGTGGGGCGACGCGGTACAGACCCAGCCACCAATAGCCGCTGGTGACATGACCAGCTTCGAGCTCGTGTATCTCGTCGATCCAGCCCAGGAACCGCAACCGCACCCGGCGGACCTGCGCCCACCAAAGCCCAGGGATGCAGTAGGTTTCCGCCGTAGCCAACCGCTCCCGGTCGTCACTGTCGTAACGCAGCCAACCTCGCGACTTCCAGGACGCAGGCCCCGGAGAAACCCCCGGCCCGACCAGACCCTGCAGGAGCCGCCGGGAGGACTCGCCGTGAATGCGGGCGAAGAGGGCCGCCAGGTTGGGCGTCTGCGGGTCGAACTCGGCCACAGCGGACAGGTAACGCGCCTCGACCTGGAGCCGGATGCGTCGCAGACGTAGCCAAAGTAGGCCCGGCAACACCGCGACGCCAAGCCCGAGACCGACGACCCAGAGCCCAACCAGCCAAAGCGAATGCTCGGAGAAGTTCATGATGCGATATGTCCCGGTTTGGCCGGGAATCAGCGCAGCCCGGGCACCGGCTTCTCCCACTCGGGCCGCTCGCGCGGCCGATCGGGCTCGACGATGGCCAGCAGCTCGAGTTCGAAGACCAGGGTCTCCTCCGGGCCGATGATGCCCCCGCCCGGTCTACCGTAGGCCAGCTCCGGAGGCAGCACCAGTTTCACCCGGGTACCCACCGGGATCGACACCAGCGCCTGTCGCCAGCCCGGAATCGTGCCCGAGACGGTCACCGTCGCCGGCTCCTCCTTGCGCCAGGAATTCTCGAATTCCCGTCCGTCGACATGCCAGCCGCGGTAATGGACCTGCACCCAGTCATCTTCGGTCGGAACCGGACCGTCCCCTTCGCGCAACACCTCGACCTGGAGTCCGGTCGCCAGGGTCACCACGCCGTCCCGCTCGCGATTGGCGGCACGGTAGGCTGCGCCTTCCTGCACATTGAGGTCGGCCAACAGGATCTGATCCTCGATCTGCTCGGGAGTGAGGCCGCAGGCGCGGGCACCGAGGAAGACGAACACCAGCGCGACCAGGCTGAAGAGGATGACTCGTAACATGGGGAAGCCCTCAGCGCTGCTCCAGCGCCCAGTCCACCGCTCGCTGGCGGGCCTCGTGAATCTGCTCAGGGTCGAGTTGCTCATCGAGCATCAGCCGCAGCCCATGACCCAACGAATCGCCGTTCGCCGCCGCCAGATTGGCCCACTTGGCGGCCGTGACCAGATCCTGATCGACCCCCTGGCCGTTCACATACATGAACGCCAGCCAGCCCTGCATCTGGCCGTGGCCATCGTCCGCACCCAGCCGCGTGTAATACGCCGCCAGGTCGTCGTCCACGGCCTGCGCACCAATACCCTCGATGTAGATTCGGGCAAGAAAATAGGCGGCGAGCGTGAGCCCGTCGTCCAGGGCTTGTTCCAACAGTTCCCGCGCCTCGAAGACCCGCTCCGGGTCGCGCCCACCCTGCGCATCGGCGATCAGCACCGAGGCCCAGGCGATCCGGGCCGGCGCATGTCCCGCATCGAGGGCGTGGCGAAACCAGGACTCGGCCCGCTCGCGGTCCCGGGCCACGCCGTCGCCACCCAGGTACATCCACCCGAGTTTTACAGCGAAGTCGTGGGCCCCCGCGCGCGCCGCGCGGCCATACCACTCCGCCGCCTGGGCACCATCACGAACCACACCATGCCCCTCTTCATACATCCAGCCGAGGTAGCTCATGGCGGTGGGAGAACCCTGCTCAGCCGCCACGGTAAAGGCTGCCCGCGCAGCGTCCCAGTCCGGTGGCTCCAACGCCATATGGGCATGCGCGTGGGCCTCGACATCCTGCCCCATCGTGTCTTCCGGCTCGCCCGCAGTAGCGGTCATGGCTAGCGACAGGAGCATGGTGATGGCCAGCAGGAACGGGATTCCCGAAAGCTTCGTGAACCGGCGCAGGCCCGGTGGCGAAGGATTCATCGTAGTCATTATCTACAGGCCTCGTGAGGCAATACTTTGTAATGGATGTCAGGCATGGCGCATGTCCCACCGGGCGGGTCAAGCCCGCACGGGTTCCCGCGTGCCAAGGGGCTGGCGCAGGATCCTGGGGGGAAATGAGCAGGTAAACGTGCTGCCCTTGCCCGGTTCGCTGTCGATCTTCAACTGGGCGCCGTGTCGCATCAGTACATGCTTGACGATGGCCAGTCCCAGCCCGGTGCCACCACGGCTCTTCGAGCGGCCGTTGTCGACACGGTAGAAACGTTCGGTGAGGCGATCGATGTGCTGCGCCTCGATGCCGATGCCGGTATCCCGCACCTGAAAGTGCCCTCCTGCTGCATCGGCAAACCAGCGGAGTTGGACCTGCCCTCCTTCCGGCGTGTAATGGACGGCATTAAACACCAGATTGGCGAATGCACTGCGCAGTTCCCGCTCGTTGCCCAGCAGCAGCAGTCCCGGGCTGGCATCGAGGTCGAGCCGATGCTGCCGCTGGCCGGAGAGCAGCCTGGCCTCCTCTGCCACACCGCCGAGCAAGGACGGGACATCCACCCACTCCCCGTTGCGCGGCCCATCCCCCGTCTCCAGCCGTGAGAGCAGCAGCAGGTCATCCACGAGATTCTTCATCCGCTCGGCCTGTTCCCTGAGCAGATGCACCGAACGCGCCAGCTCCGGGTGGTCCCCGATCCCGTCCTCGAGGGTCTCAGTAACCCCGTAGACCACGGTGAGCGGCGTGCGCAGTTCGTGGGATACGTTCGCGACAAAGTCGCTGCGCATGGTCTCGAGGCGCCTCAGGGCGGTGGTGTCCCGGGCCAGGAGCAGGTGGCGCTTCTTGGCGTAGGGAACGAGACGAACCTCGAGCCAGCGTCGCCCGTCGACGGGGGAAGGGAGCGAGAGCGACTTCGTCTCCCGCGAGTCCCGGTCCAGGAAGGCGACGAACTCCGGGTGCCGGAAGATGTTGCTGATGCGCTGCCCCTCGTCACGCGGCCACTGCAGACCCAGCATGTCGCGGGCCGCCTGGTTGCACCAGTCGATCCGATAGTCGGCGCGCAGCACCACGGTCGCATCGGGCATGGCCTTGATGGAGTCGCGGTAGTTCCGGACCAGGTTGCGTCGCTGCTTGTCCCGCTCCCGGGCACGCATGCGCATACGGTGCAGACCGTCGAAGATCTCGCCCCATAGCCCCAGGGACTGCGGCGGATCGAGCTTCCGGGTCAAGCGCAGCCAGTGTTCCAGCCGGCGCAGGTTGATGAAGTCCCAGACGAGAGCCCCCGCGGCCGCCAGCAGCAACACGAACAACCACTGGCCGGTTCCCCAACCGATCAGGACCAGAGCCAGCAGCGCGAGAACCAGCCTCGCATAGGCTGCAGGCCAGGGATTGCGGGGTTTCATCTCAGGTCGCAAGGCGTTTCATCCCTATCCGCGGGCGGCAGCCAGTGACCCCACCGGGAGGAGACCGCGTTCAGGGCTGCCGCGAAAAACGGTAGCCCGCGCCACGAATGGTTTGTACCAGGCCGTCGTGCCCGGAGCCGGACAGGGCCATGCGCAGGCGGCGAATGTGCACATCGACCGTGCGCTCCTCGACATAGACGTTCGTGCCCCATACGTTATCGAGTAACTGCCCACGGGTGAATACCCGGTCCTGGTGCGTCATGAAGAAGTGCAGCAGACGGTATTCGGTCGGCCCCATCTCCAGGGTTTTCCCGTCAGCGGTCACCCGGTGGCTGACCGGATCCAGGCGCAACCCGTCGAGCTCGACCGGTTCGTCGCTGGTGGTCGGCGCCGTGCGCCGCAACACGGCCCGGATCCGCGCGATCAGTTCACGCGGCGAAAACGGCTTGGTGACATAATCGTCGGCACCCACTTCCAGGCCCCTCACGCGATCCTCCTCCTCGCCGCGCGCGGTGAGCATGATGATCGGCAGATCGCGGGTGTGCTGCGCGGTCTTGAGATCACGGGCCCACTCGACCCCGCTGATGTCGGGAAGCATCCAGTCGAGCAACACGAGGTCGGGGGCATGCTCGAGCAGGGCCTGCCGCGCCTGGTGTACATCCGTGGCCTCGATCACGTTGAAGCCTGCCTTCTGCAGGGGCAGCGCCAGGACCTCCCGGACCGCCGCGTCGTCCTCCACCAAGAGGATATTGATTGTCATGGGAGTTTCCCGGTCTCTAGACTCGCGGCATTAGATAACAGGGATGTTACATACATTTGACAACAATCCGCCGCCACAGCGGGTAGGCGTGTCATTTTCAATGGGTCGGGACTAGACTTTGGGGGTCTGGTCCGACACCGGGAAACGGGTCAAGCACCGCTCCCACCTGTCGCCGGACCTTGTGGCAGGCACAGGTGGGCCGCCGATACCGGGGATTCACCGATGCCGGAGCATGTACGAAAACGTAAGAACCTCGAGGCGAAAAGCCCGACGGACCACTCTCTGGAGGAGACAGTTCCTATGAGCATCAAGCGTCGTGATTTCCTGAAACTGGGTCCGGCCGCAGCAGCCGGCGCGAGCATCCTGGCGGCCCCTGCCATCGTCAAGGCCCAGGAACGATTCAACTGGCGCATGACCACGACCTGGCCCTCCGGCCTGCCGTTCTTCCAGACCGGGCCGGGGAGCGCCACCGATTTCGCCAAACGCGTGGAAGAGATGTCCGACGGGCGCATCCGCATCCGGGTCTACGCAGCCAACGAGCTGGTACCCGCCTTCGAGGGCTTCGATGCCGCCTCCGCCGGTCGCCAGGTACAGCTGAACCACGGCTGTGCCTACTACTGGGCCGGCAAGTCCTTCGCCGCCCAGTACTTCACCACCGTCCCCTTCGGCATGACCTTTCAAGGTCACAATGCCTGGATGAACGAGGGCGGCGGCTATGAGCTCTACGAGGAAGTCTACAAGCCCTTCGACCTGGTGCCGCTGGTGGTGGGCTGCACCGGCGTGCAGCCGGTGGGATGGTTCCGCCGTCCGGTGACGAGCCTGAGCGACTTCCGGGGCCTGAACATCCGCATGCCCGGCCTCGCGGGCGACATCTACAATGCGATCGGCGCCAACGCCCGTCTGCTGCCAGGCGGCGAACTCTTTGCCGCCCTGGAGCGCGGGGCCCTCGACGCCGTGGAATGGGTCGGACCCTATTCCGACCGGGCGCTGGGCCTGCACAACGCCGCCAAGAACTACTACTCCTCCGGCTGGCACGAGCCGGCGACCAGCACCGAGGTGGTGGTCAACCGCAAGGCCTGGGATTCGCTGCCGAGCGACCTGAAGGCGATCATGCGCAACGCCGCAGCCGCCTGCAACATCACCTCGCACGTCTGGCTCGAGGCCCGCAACGCCGACGCCCTGGACGACCTGATCAACAACCACGGAGTGAAGTTCGGACCGCTACCCGACGATGTCATCCAGGCCCTGCTCGAGGCCACCAAGGACATCCTCAGCGAAAATGCCGCCAAGGATGCCCTGGTGCGCCGGGTCCACGAGAGCTATTTCCGGTTCAAGTCACGTCACGACCGCTGGCAGGAGAACTCGGAGACGGCCTTCCAGACCCAGATCCGCGATCTGGGACAGACGATACTGGGCTGAGGGGGCGCCGACGGCCGGCGCGCACGCCGGAACACCGCTGAATGACACTAGCAGCCTGGCGGGCTTGGGCTGCTCCTACTGCGCCGTGTGGGAGGCCAGCCTCCGGGCGCAGGTTTTCCGCCGTTCGGTCGCCGAGAGGGCTCGCCTCCCACAAGGAACGGCTATGCAGTGCGAGAGTGTTGCGCACGAGCGGATTCCATGCGGAGCTTGCGTGATCATCAGGTGGGAAAATGAATCCGCCTTGTGCAAAGGGTGAGCGAGGATGAAACGAGCGCTACTTCGCGTCGAGAGGCTCCTGCGGATGCTGACCGGCTTGTCCGGCGTCCTGTCTGGGCTCGGCATGGTACTGATGATCCTGCTCGTCTTCGGCAACATGGCGGCGCGTTATCTCTTCGGCACGGGAGCCGTCTGGCTGCAGGAACTGGAGCTCTACCTGCTGGCCTTCACGGTGATGACCGGCTTCGCCTACGCGATGCGCCACGATGATCACGTGCGCATCGATGTCTTCTCGAGTTTCCTGAACCGTACCGGCAAGCTCTGGCTGGACACGTTCACCATGCTAGTGGTCGCGATCCCCATATCGGTGCTGATTCTCCACTACGCCTGGCCCTATATGGCCGTGTCGTACATCCGCGGCGAGGGCTCTCCGAACGCGGGCGGCATGCCCTGGCTGTTCCTGCCCAAGGCGATGATCCTGGTCGGTTTCGCGCTGGTGCTCACCGAGGCCCTGCGCCAGGCACTTGCCGGCGGGCGACGGCTGGCCTTCCACTATCGGCACCCGCGCCGAAACCACAAACCCGCTAGGGAAAACTGACCGTGCCGCTTGAATACATTGCCCTGATGATGGTGGGCGCGTTTTTCGTACTGGTGCTCACGGGGATGCCCGTGGCCTTCGCGATCGCGGCCGTAGGCTTCGTGTTCGGCTTCATCGGTTTCGACGGCTGGCTGTTCGAACTGCTTCCCGCGCGGATCTACGGAACCATCAGCAACTACACCCTGCTGGCCATTCCGCTGTTCGTCTTCATGGGCGTGATGCTGGACAAGACGCGGGTTGCCGAACGCATGCTGGAGGTCATCGGCTACGCCAGCGGTGCCCTGCCGGGCGGCATGGCGCTGGCGGTGATCGCGGTGGGGGTGCTGCTGGGGGCGGCAACCGGGATCGTCGGCGCGGCAATCGTGACCCTGACCCTGATCGCGCTGCCCACCCTCCTGCGGCGCGGCTACAAGCGTACCGTGGCCTGCGGCACCATCTGCGCCGCGGGAACGCTGGGGCAGATCATCCCGCCGAGCCTGGTCCTGCTGGTACTCGCGGACACAATGAACCTGTCGGTGGGCAGCCTCTTCGCGGCGGCGCTGATGCCCGGGCTGATGCTGGCCGGCCTCTACGTGCTCTACCTGATGACGCTGGCCTGGTTCTACAGCGCCGACGTACCCGCGATCGATGCCGCCGAGCGGGCGAAGATGAGCAAGCGCCAGATCGTGAAGGATCTCTTCACCGCCGTACTGCCGCCGGGGCTGCTGGTGGCGGCGGTGCTCGGGTCGATCATAGCCGGCATCGCTGCGCCCACCGAGGCCGCCGCGGTCGGTGCCGTCGGCGCGGTGGTCGTTGCTCTGGTCATGCGCCGGCTCAGTTGGCCGGTCTTCAGCGACGCGGTGATGTCCACGGTACGCATCACCGCGATGGTCTTCTTCGTGCTGATCGCCTCACAGGTGTTTGCGCTGGCGTTCCGGGGCCTGGACGGCGAGTTCCTGATCGAGGCCATGTTCGACTGGGTGCCCGGCGGGGCCTACGGGACCCTGCTGTTCATCCTGTTGCTGATCTTCCTGCTCGGCTTCTTCCTGGAGTGGATCCAGATCACCTACATCGCAGTGCCGCTTTTCCTGCCCTTCCTCGCGGGCTACCCCGAGTTCTCGCTGGTGTGGATCGCGATCCTGATCGCGATGAACCTGCAGACCTCGTTCCTGACGCCGCCGTTCGGCTGGTCGCTGATCTTCATGAAGGGGGTGGCCCCGCCGGACATCCGAACCACGGAAATCTACCGTGGTGCCATTCCCTTCGTGATCATCCAGCTGGTCGCACTCGGCCTGCTGATCGCGTTCCCAGGCATCGCGCTGTGGCTGCCGGAGGCCATCGGCTGGTAGCCTGGACGCGTCGCCTTTAGGCGACAGTGTGTGGTCAATTCATCACAACTTAACTGAATGCTCATAAAACGGTAACCCCGGACCCCCATTCTGGCTCCCGTCGTACTTGCCCCCCGGCATCACCGACATCTTTGAATAACGAGCCAATTTCCGGGAGTTACCATCATGAAACAGAAGCGTATCGTAATCGCACTGCTCGCAGCGAGCATGGTCATGCCGCTCGCTGCCGCAGCCGAATGGACCGTGTACGGCCGCGCCCACTTGTCCGCAGACTTCCTCGATGACGGGGCGGATTACAGCGAATTCAACATTTCCAGCAACTCAAGCCGCCTGGGGTTCAAGGGAGAGCGGGAGTTCCGCCAAAACCTGACCGGCATGTTCCAGATCGAACAGGAAATCTTCTTCGACGACGCGGGTACCGAATTCGCCACCCGTGACACCTTCGCCGGACTGAAGGGCGACTGGGGGATGTTGCGGGTCGGCAAATTCGACACGCCGTTCAAGCGTGCCCGTGGGCCAGCGAACTTCTTCGGTGATCAGTTGGGCGACCTCCGCAACGTTGCCAGAACCCGCACCTATGGCCGGTTCGACGAGCGCTTCCGCAACAGCCTTCACTACCGTTCCCCGAGTCTCAGCGGCTTCGTCTGGGACATCCAGTATTCGCCGGAGCGTACCGACCGGACCACCACGGAAGGCAGCGACACTGATGGGGTTAGCACCTCGATAGGCTTCCGCCAAGGCGGACTGAATCTTGCTGTTGCCTACGAAAAACAATTCGATGGAGCCGAGGATCCGGATGGCTTTCGCCTCGCGGCATCCTACCGGGTGATTCCGGCACTGAATGTCGGTGCGCTTTACCAGGTTACCGAGAGCACGGCTGGTGACGAAGGCACCGTCTTCGGCATAGGGGGACAATATCGCATCAACCCTGAGATGTTTCTGAACGCGCACTACTTCATGCTGGATGGCGATCTGAATGAAACCGACGCTTCGCTGTTCGCGATTGGCCTGGAATACCGGGTCGATAGCGCGCTGCGCTTCTACGGCAACATCGGGGCGGTGAGCAACGACGACAACGCGGCACTGACACCGTGGGGAGCGGGCCGCTCCGCTACGCCAGGCGGTGCCGCTGGAGAGACCGCTAAGGGCATCTCGTTCGGCATGCGGTACGACTTCTGACACTGGGGAGTTCGTCGCGCACAGGCGTTCCGGCAATACCCAGGCCGGGCATCAGACGCCCGGTTTCTCCCAGGCACTGTGGCACTTGCTGGAACGTTTTTGTACCCCGTCAGCGATGGCGGGGTTTTTTTCATGATGAGCACGAAAGCGCCAACAAAGCCCGTTTCATGCACTGCGCGGTCCGGGTCCCGGCAGGCCCCTGCAAGATCAACTCCCGCACCGCTGCAATCCTCGAGAGCGGGACTTGAACAAGGGCTCGACGAAATGTGGCAGTCCCCGGAGATCCCCGACCTACGGATCCTCAGCGCGGCAGAAGTTGCCGATGATCCCGGCGCGTACGGTCATCACCAGGAAGACCAGGACCAGGATGGCCACGAACACGAGCAGGGTCAGGCCCGCCCAGAGATAGGCCATGTGGCCGGTCAGCTGCGCCATTTCCATCAGCGCGACGCTCATCGCTGCGAGCGGGAAGGTATAGGACCAACTCGCCAGCGAAAACGGAATCTGCGCCTGCCCCCGTATGCGGGTGAAGAGCAGGACGGTCAGGAACAGCGCAATGAAAAACAGGATCCGCGCAAAGGCATCGAGTTCGTCCGTCAGCCGAACATAGGCCAGGAAACCCACGGCGGGCGGCGCAATGAGGATGTAGAGGGTGGGCAGCACGCGGGTGGCGAGCGGCTCATGAAACAGGATCCGGTAGAAGACGATGGTCATCAGGATCGCCCAGAACAGGATCCCTGCGCTGAAGAAAAACCACGCGACTTCGATGAAACCGAAGGCGACCGCGGGAATGGGTATTAGCACGTTACCGATCGAGGGAATGAACCAGGCCGGGTTGACCTGCGTGATCGCGAAGCGTGCATGGTGCATCCAGAAGTTCACGACCAGGATGGTGACGATCAGATGGAAGCTGGCCCCGAGGGCGAAGATGCCCAGGGCCGGCACCGGCTCGTGGGGGCGCAGCACCATGCTCATCAGCACAATGGAGATCGAGATCGCGGCCAGATAGTTGAGCCTGATCGGGTGGCGCAGATCGATGATCGTTTCCGCGGGATAACGCACGGCCTTGAAGATGAAGAGCATGCCGAGCAGGAAGAAGATGAGCCAGGCAAACATCAGTACCGGCTCGCCCAACCCGGCCGGGCCGCCCTGCTCGCCCCAGGTGCGCAGCCCCAGACCCAGCCCGGCAATCCCCATCACCGCGGCAAAGGTCGACAGCGGAAAGTGCTCGACGCAATCCCGGATGGACCTGGACATTCCTGACTCTCCCAGCAATGGATCTCGTATCATGACATCGACTGCATGCCGTCGATCGCCAGCGCCCGTTGCGCTCTTTTGGAATCGCCGATCCATCGTTGTCGACAGACTCGGGACGACAGACACATCGATGCCGCGCTTCGTCGGCGCGTCGAGGCGTGAGCGGAATCAACTGCTTCAGCGCTTCCCCTGACGCACCGAAGAACCGTGGCTGCCGGATCGCTGCGGATGCCGCAGCGATCCGCCGGCGAAAGGCTACCACAGTGGCCGGGACAGGCAACCTCCAAATCCGCGGCAGGAAGGGCCTGATCTTGGCGTTGATGGGGTTAGCGTGAAAATCATGGGCCGCCGGTTTCCGGACCAGCCCCCACGAACAGGTCCCGGGCGCAGTTGGTCGCGAACGATTCGAGGGCATCCGAAGGGTTCAAATTCCGCACGAACGCAGGCCGATGCTGCGGCGCAAGCCCGGTTGCTGCTACCGTTCAATCCTGTCGAAATGCGGAGCAAGCCATTGCCCTACCACCAACAGAGCATCACATCGCTACGGCGCTGGTCGCCGAAGACCTTCACTTTCAAGACCACCCGCCCGCCCGGCTTCGCGTTCCAGAACGGGCAGTTCGTGACCTTGGGGTTGCGACGGGAGGGGAAGCTCGTCCCGCGCGCCTATTCGATCGTGTCGGACCCGCGCGAGCCGGACCTCGAGTTTCTCAGCATCCACGTCCCGGACGGAGAGCTGACCAGCCAACTCGCCGAGGCCGACATCGGCGACAGCGTCTGGATCAATAACAAGGTCACGGGCTCCTTGACCGTGGATCACGTCCTGCCGGGTCGGAACCTTTACCTGCTGGCCACGGGCACCGGCATCGCGCCGTTCATCTCCCTGATCCGGGGTGAAAAGGTCTTCGAGCGCTTCGAGCGGGTGATCCTGGTGCACAGCGTTCGTACCGCGCCGGAACTCAGCTACCGCGGGGAAATTGAAGAGCGGGTCGGGCCGCAACTGCGCTATGTACCGACGGTTACCCGCGAACCCCACTGCAACAATCAGCGCGGTGCGGACCTGTTTCGCAGCGGGGAACTCGCCCGGATGCTCGGCCTGCCCGCCGCCGATCCAGAACACGACCGGGTCATGCTCTGCGGAAATCCGGAGATGAACCGCGACATGGTCACTTTCCTGAAGGAACATGGCTGGACCATGACGAACTACAAGGGGGTCGGCAACTTCACGGTCGAGCAGGCCTTCGTCGGTGCGCCTTCCTGCGAGTGATCACGGCCGAGCCGATCACCAATCGATGAAGAACAGGATGGTCGTGACGGCTCCGACCAGAACAATCGTATTGCGCAGGATCACCGGCGCCAGCACGCGGCCGACCCGGGCACCGACGAGGCCGCCCAGGGTCGCCGCAATCGCCATCGGCAGAATCTCGCCCCAGGAGATGAGTCCTCCCGCTGCGTAAACCAGCACCGCGATCAGCGTGAGCACCGCCGATAACAGGTTCTTCAGGCCATTGGCGATACGCAGGTCGTGCACGCCCAGCAGGCGGAACATCGCCAGCATCACGATGCCCATGCCACCATTGAAGTAGCCGCCGTAGGCGCATACGCCGAGAATGCCGATCCTGGCGCCGGGCCCACCGGTCCTTCTGTCGCGTCGGGCAAGGACCCGCTGCAGGGCGGGGCCGAAGGCGAACAGCAGCGTGGCAAAAAGCAGCAGCCAGGGCACGATGCCGCGAAACGCCTGCTCCGGTGTCGCGAGCAGGAGCAGCGCTCCACCGGCGCCACCGAGGGTCCCGAGGATCAATACCGCCACCAGGGACAGGCCGACCGGTGCCTTTATCAGGTCCCGGTAGCTCCAGGCGCTGGCCAGGTAACCCGGCAGCAAAGCCGCGGTTCCCGTGGCGTTGGCAGACACGGCTGGAACCCCGGCAAAGACCAGCGCCGGCAGCGTCAGGAAACTGCCCCCCCCGGCCAGGGCATTGATGCCCCCGGCGAAAAAGGCCGCCACTGTGATCACCAGCAGCGGCAGCAGATCCGGTGTCACCTTGGGTCACCTCTCCCGACGATGCGGCGCGATGCCCCGCTGGCCAGCGCCGATGCCGCCGCCCGGTTCAGGACGGCAGGTCCCGCGACTTCACGCCGTCCACCGCGCGCCGGCTGATCTCGGCCCGGTAGAACCACTCGTTCCCTGGCAGGGCATTGGGGTTCGGAAAGACGATGAAGCCGTCGGCGGGCGACCGAACGATCTGTCCGTCGGCACGGATACCGATTTCCTCGCCAGCGCAGACCCGGTCAAAGCTGCGCCAGGGGCGGGTGAACCCGTCGCGCATGTCGTCCCGATCGATCACCTCGACCAGGCGCAGGACCTCGAGATCGGTCCGCGGGGCCGGCGGCGGCAATTCCATCAAGCCCAGGTGCGCCAACGTGTTCAGGATCGCCTGATACGCCACTTCCGGCGCCTCGGGGTCGTCGTGCTGTCCGCACTCCAGCGTAACGCCATAGCCACCCTGGCTGCGCATATACTCGGTGGTGCCGATGCCATAGCTGGGATCGGTACTGAGCATTTGCGCGCGCAGACTGGCGTTCGGGTTGCGCAGGCGACGGGCCACCCCCAGGGAATAGGTGTCCAGCCAGCCCTCGACAATGCGCCGGGGTCCGAGCCGTCGCACCAGGGCCTCTTCCTCGGGCGCCCGCCGGAAGGATTCCAGACCGCCGTCATTGTTCTCCGGCCCGAGCATCACGAAGGGCTCTACGGGCGTATGAAAGGAATGCAGATCCAGCAGCACGTCGTGCGCACCGAGCAGCGGGCAAAGGCGGTTGGCGAGGTGATCCTCGAAGTCCTGTGGCTCTGCCGTTACCCGGAAATTGCGGTTCAGATTGCGTTCACCCATCCGCTCTCCACGCTGGAAGGCCAGCGGGTTCGTCACCGGAACCAGGGTGAGGGTGCCCCGGAGCAACTCACGCTCCTGCCGCTCGAGCTCCCCCGCGAGCCGGAGAATGGCCTGGGTGCCACAGGTCTCGTTACCATGCACCGCGCCGAACACGATCAACCGGGGACCGGACTTCAACCCGTAATAGCTGATGCTGCGCAGCGCAGTGGGAGCTCGAGGGAGCGTGGGACGACTGGATGACATTCGCAAACTCCGTTACCAGGAACGCACAGTGGTGATGCCGCGCATGGCGCGCCGGGAGAGCCCGGCGACGCACGGTCGTTCGGGCTTCCCCGCCGCATGCTTCGCCACGGCTCAGGCAGTACACTGCGCGTGCGAGAATGGGCGCCTGCCCCGGGCAGCCGAGGCCCGAAGATGGTTACTATATAACACCCCGGTTAAAGACCCGGGGGCCACACAGGAGGCCAGCACATGCGCAAGGATATCGAAAATCTGCCGAGAGGGAGCCGGTTTCCACGCGACGAGATGCTGGGCCACCTCAAGCTGAACGCCGAGGGATTGATCCCGGCGATCGCGCAGCAGCACGACACGGGCGAGGTGCTGATGATGGCCTGGATGAACGCGGAGGCGCTGGAGGAGACCTTGACCACGGGGCGGGTCTGCTACTTCTCCCGCTCGCGCGGACGGCTCTGGCGCAAGGGCGAGAGCTCGGGCCAGATTCAGCGGCTCAAGGGGCTTTACATCGACTGTGACGGCGACACCCTGCTCCTGCGGGTGGACCAGACCGGCCCCGCCTGCCATACCGGCCGCTCGAACTGCTTCTTCCTCCGTGTCGACGGCCACGAGATGGTGGTCACGACCAATCCCCTGATCGACCCCGAAACCCTGTACGGCAATGACCCGGCCTCCTCCCGACAGACCCCGGCAAACGATCCGATATGAAGACGCTGTCCCTGCACAACACACTCGGCGGCAAGCTGGAGCCCTTCGTTCCGGCCGACCCGCAGCGCGTGACCATGTATGTCTGCGGCCCCACCGTGTACAACTTCGTGCACATCGGCAACGGGCGCCCGGTGGTCGTTTTTGACGTCCTGTTCCGGGTGCTGCGCACGTTGTTCGGTCCCGAGCACGTGATCTATGCCCGCAACATCACCGACGTCGATGACAAGATCAATCGTGCCGCGGCCGCCAACGGGGAGGACATCGGTGTTCTGACCGCGCGCTACACCGCGGCCTTCCACGAGGATGTCGCCAGGCTGGGCGCCCTGCCCCCGAGCCTGGAGCCCCGCGCCACCGAGCACATCGGGCCGATGATCGCGCTGATCGAGAACCTGATCGGGGGCGGGCATGCCTATGTCGCCGCGGACCACGTACTCTACGACGTGCGTTCGTACCCGGAATACGGGCGCCTGTCCGGCCGCAGTCTCGACGACATGCGTGCCGGTGCCCGCGTCGAGGTCGCGGACTACAAACGCGACCCGGCCGATTTCGTGCTCTGGAAGCCCGCGCATCCCGATGAGCCGTCCTGGCCCAGCCCCTGGGGCCCGGGGCGCCCGGGCTGGCATCTCGAGTGCTCGGCGATGATCGAGACCCACCTTGGCGAGACCATCGACATCCACGGCGGTGGCCACGACCTGGTTTTCCCGCACCACGAGAACGAGATCGCGCAGGGTTGCGGTGCCCACGGCGTGGAATATGCCCGCTACTGGGTACACAACGGCCACGTGACGGTGGACGGCGAGAAGATGTCCAAGTCCCTGGGCAACTTCCGCCTGCTGCGCGACCTGTTGGACGTGTATCCGGGCGAAGTCCTGCGCCTGGCGCTCCTGGCGCGGCATTACCGGGCACCGCTGAACTTCTCCGAGCGCGGGCTGGACCAGGCGCGCAACAGCCTGAACAGCCTGTACCGGGTGCTGCGGGATCACGCCGATACACCTTCCGCCCCGATGGATGTCCGTGACACGGCCGCGTTCGCGGCCCTGCTCGACGATCTGAACACGCCCGCGGCGATCGCCGAACTGCACCGGCTGGGCGACGCGCTGGCCGG
>SKJG01000129.1 GCA_007116035.1 Thioalkalivibrio sp. | reverse complement strand
TCGTTCGCCTGATAGGCACGGTTCGGGTTGAACAGGGTGCCACCGAGGGCCCAGACGTTTCCCTGGTGCACCAGGCTTGCCGGGTTGGTCAGTCCTGCCAGCGGATCCAGCGCCAGCGCGGTGCCGGCACCGCCCATCCCCTTGGCCTTCGTGCCGTAGCCATAACCGTAATAACCGAAGGTCGCCTCGGCGCTGTGCGGGACGGCCAACATGCCCACTACCCCGGCAACCGCCAGGGCCATCACTGTCTCCGTCCTTCGAGTGGGATTTTTCACTCGGTCCTTCCTCCTTAGTTGCTTTTTTTGTTTGGCCTCGTTCGGCAAGACCACGCGGGCAAGGGGCGCCTGTCTGCCAAGAAATCCCATGCCTTGAACATGGTGAGCCTACCTCGGTAGTGCCTGTCAAGGGCCCCTCGGGTATGGAATGTCCATGGTGCGTGCAAAGCCCTTGAAAGCCCGAAGGTTTGCATCCGGTACCGTTCGGTCGCGAGCAGGGTTTGCCCGGCGTCGGATACCGGCGGCGGGCCGAAACACCAGCGGTTTTCCGGTAGACTGGCACGTTACCCTAGAACAGAGCCCGCAATCCGCTGGACGCCATGAACCGATTGAAGATCACTCGCCCCGACGACTGGCATCTGCACCTTCGCGATGAGGCCGTGCTGGCCAGCGTGCTGCCGGACACGGCCCGGCGCTTCGCCCGCGCGATCGTGATGCCGAATCTGAAGCCGCCGGTGGTGACCACGGAGCAGGCTCTGGCCTATCGCGATCGGATCCTCGCGGCTGTGCCCGCGGACCTGTCCTTCGAACCCCTGATGACGCTGTACCTGACCGAGGCCACGCCGGCGTCCGAGATCGCCAGGGCGCGGGAGACCGGCTTCGTGCACGCGGTGAAATACTATCCCGCCGGGGCCACCACCAACGCCGCGAGCGGAGTGACGGACCCGCGGCGCTGTTACCCGGCGTTCGAAGCGATGCAGCGTCAGGGCGTGCCGCTGCTGCTGCACGGCGAGTCCATCGACCCCGCGGTGGACGTGTTCGATCGCGAGGCCGTGTTCATCGAACGCACGCTGACGCCACTGATCCACGATTTTCCCGAGTTGCGGATCGTGCTTGAACACATCACCACCCGCGCGGCGGTGGACTTCGTCGCCGAGGCGTCGGAGAAGGTTGCTGCGACCATCACGGCGCACCACCTGCTGCTGAACCGCAATGCCATGTTCCAGGGCGGGATGCGCCCGCATCACTACTGTCTGCCACTGTTGAAGCGGGAGTCGCACCGGCAGGCCCTGGTGGCGGCAGCCACGGGAGGCAGCCCCAAGTTCTTTCTCGGAACCGACAGCGCGCCGCATCCCCGGCATGCCAAGGAATCCGCCTGCGGCTGTGCCGGGATCTACACGGCACACGCGGCGATCGAGCTGTACGCTGAGGTCTTCGAGGCGGCGGGCGCGCTGGAGCGTCTGGAGGCCTTCGCCAGCTTTCACGGCCCCGATTTCTATCGTCTGCCGCGCAACCGTGACACGCTGGTCCTGGAGAAATCCGAGTGGACCGTACCCGAGGAGGTGCGCTTCGGGGAGGAGGCGGGCGTCCCGCTGCGTGCCGGGCAGACGCTGAGCTGGCGCCTCGCCGATGAAGTCAGCCGGCCATTCGGGAGAGGGCACCGGTCAGCGGCTGGGAGCGACTAGAGACCCAGGGCCGCGGCAGGCTGAAAGATGCTGTAGAAGAAGATCGTCTTCTGGTCCTGGTCTGCCACGCGTTTTCCGGTGCGCGAAGGTAGAGCGTGCCCCTCGATCTGTTGCTGGAAATCTTCGTCGGTACTGATCACCAGCACCGCGCGCTCGATCTCGGGTATCGGCATGGTAGAGATCAGCACCAGCCCGGTCTCCGTGACCGGGCGCTCGGATGCGATCACCTTGAACGGCTCTTCGTCGCCGTTCAGGTTCGAGAGCATGCCCGGGTAACGGTTCAGTCTCATGCCACGCTTGTCGACGCAGATGCCGGCGGGCGCTCCCTCGAGGGCTTCTTCGATCTTCTGGATCTGCTCGGCACTGAGCAGTTCGTTGATACTTCCTTTCCAGGGCGGCATGGCGTGCTCCTCATGTGGCGGAAGCCCGAGCCCCGCATCGGTGGCCGGGTCGGGCGGAAGCAAAATCCTGGCGTCAACCTTGCTGGGGCCTTGTGGCTCGAGACAGGCACGCTGTGTGTTCCTCATGACACGAAGACGGTGGGCTCGTCAAGACCCCAAAAGTCCCCCTGTACTGTTTTGCGAACCCGTTCGGTTCCCCGGGGCAACGGATCAGCGCCTGCGTCCGGTCAGCGAGCCGAGCAGACCGCGCACGACCTCGCGGCCGATCTGGGTGCCGATGGACCGGGCCGTGCTCTTTGCGGCGGCTGTCAGTACGCTGTCGCCGCGCGTGGTGCGGGGCCGTGAGGGAGTTGCGGCCTGCGGGCGAACCTGGATGGTTTTCTCCTCGGCTAAAGCAGCCTCCGCCTGGCGCCTCAGGATCTCGTAGGCCGATTCCCGGTCAACGGGTTCGTCGTAGATCCCGGCAAGTACCGATCCGGCGATGATGTTCTGGCGTTCTTCATCGGACAGCGGGCCCATGCGGCTGGATGGTGGCCGGATCAGCGTGCGCTCAACCGGTGTTGGTGTGCCCTTGTCGTCGAGGACGGAGACCAGCGCCTCGCCGACCTCCAGTTCGGTGATCACCGCCTCGGTGTCCAGTTGCGGGTTGGGGCGGAAGGTCTGGGCAGCCACCCGTACCGCGCGCTGATCGCGCGGAGTGAAGGCCCGCAAAGCGTGCTGCACGCGGTTGCCCAACTGCCCGAGCACGCTGTCGGGCAAATCGGTCGGGCTTTGGGTGACGAAGTAGACGCCCACGCCCTTGGAACGGATCAGGCGCACCACCTGTTCGATGCGGTCGACCAGGGAGCGCGGTGTGTTGCCAAAGAGCAGGTGCGCCTCGTCGAAGAAGAGCACGAAGCGGGGGCGGTCCGGGTCGCCGACCTCCGGCATTTGTTCGAACAGCTCTGACAGCAGCCACAGCAGCAGCGTCGAGTAAACCAATGGACTGTTCCGGTACAGGCGTTCGGCGTGCAGGATGTTGATGACACCCTTGCCTGCCGCGTCGGTCTGCAGGAAATCCTCCAGGGTGACCGCCGGTTCTCCGAAGAAGTGTTCTCCGCCCTGGCTTTCAAGGGTGAGTAGGGCGCGCTGGATGGCCCCGATGCTCGCGGGCGCAACGTTGCCGTAGTGGCCTGTCAGGTCGCGGCGATGTTCGTTCACCCAGCCCAACATCGCTCGCAGGTCCTTCAGGTCCAGCAGTAGCCAGCCCTTGTCGTCGGCGACCCGGAAGACCAGTTGCATCAACCCGTTCTGGGTGTCATTGAGGTTCAGCAGCCGGCTCAGCAACACCGGCCCGAAATCGGCGATGGTGAGGCGCCAGGGGTGTCCGTGGTCGCCGAAAATGTCCCAGAAGACGGTGGGTGCGCCGTAGAGTTCGAGCGGATCGATGCCGACGCGGCGCGCACGCTCCGTGAGGCGGTCACTCGGGGATCCCGGCGCCGCCACCCCGGAGAAGTCACCCTTGATATCGGGCACGAAGACGGGCACGCCCAGATCCGAGAAGGCTTGGGCCAGGACCTGAAGCGTGACGGTCTTGCCCGTCCCGGTCGCGCCGGCGATCAGGCCATGACGGTTGGCCATCCGGGGCTCGATCGCCACCGCGTGGTCCGCGGCGCCGATCAGCAGGGGGCTGGCATTCACGGTTGGTCCTCCAACGGGGTGCGGCCGGTATTCTACCCGGCGGGGACGCCACACCGGTAGCGATGGGGCCTTGCGCCGCAGCGCATTCCGGCGATTGCGGCCATTGGCCCTGGGTACTCCCGAGCCAATACAATAGTGGCCTTGACCCCACCAGGGACTCCGCTCATGACCCGTATCACCGTGATCGGCGCCGGTTTCGGCGCGCTGACCGCCATCCGCAAGCTGCGCGCGGCCGATCGTGCGCTTGCCATCGACGTGATCGCGCCGAAGCCGGAGCTGGTCTACTACCCGAGCACGATCTGGATTCCCACCGGCCTGCGCACACCCGAGGACGTGGTCGTCGATCTGAAGCCTTTCTTCGAGCGCCAGGGCGTGACCTACCATCCTGCCTCGGCCACCGGATTGAAGGACGGCGGACGGGTAGTGCTGACCGATGCCGGCGAGGTGGCCAACGACGGGTTGATCATCGCCTCGGGCGGGCGGTTTCTGAAGAAGCTACCGGGTATCGAACACGCGATCACGCCTTGCGAGGGCGTGGAGGCGGCGGTGCGGATACGTGACCGCCTTGCGGAGATGGAGGGCGGCACGATCGCCTTCGGCTTTGCCGGTAACCCGAAGGAGCCGGCGGCGATGCGCGGGGGGCCGATCTTCGAATTCATGTTCGGCATCGATCAGCATTTGCGCAAGCGTGGCGATCGCGACCGGTTCAAGCTGGTTTTCTTCACGCCGGCGCCCAAGCCGGGCAACCGACTGGGTCCCAAGGCGGTCGAGGGGTTGCTGCGCGAGATGAAGCGCCGCGACATCGAAACCCATCTGGGGCACAAGCTCAAGGGTTTCGAGGCCGACAAGGTGACCACCGAGGGCGGCGAGTTCGCGGCCGACCTGATCGTATTCATGCCGGGGATGACCGGCAACGCCTGGTTCGATAATACCGATCTTCCGCGCTCCGACGGCGGGCTGCTGCAGGCCAACGCCTCGTGCCAGGTGGCGGGGCAGGACAAGGTCTACGTGGCCGGCGATTCCGGCAGCTTTCCGGGTCCGGACTGGCTGCCGAAGCAGGCCCACATGGCGGATCTCCAGGCCGAGGCCGCGGTGGCCAATCTGCTCGGAGAATTCCAGGGCAAGGCCCCCAGTCACACGTTCAAGTCGGAGTTGATCTGCATCGTCGATACCCGTACCAGTGGGATTCTGGTCAAGCGCACGGAGACACGCAACGTCATGCTCCCGTCCTCGCCGGTGTTTCACTGGGCGAAGCGGGCCTTCGAGTGGTGGTACCTGCGGCCGTACCGTTGATCGGCTTCCCGAGGCCATCGCACCGGTCATCGCATGGCTGCTGAAGATCGTGACCGGATTTTCCGGCCCGCCTGGTGGCTCCCGGGTGGGCACCTGCAGACGATCGTCCCCAACGCGCTGCGGCTACGTCGCGGCGTCATGCTGCGTCGTCAGCAAGTGACGCTGCCGGACGGGGATTTCCTCTCGCTGGACTGGGGGCCGGATCCGGGCGGACCCATCGTCGTGCTGCTGCACGGGTTGGGTGGTGGTAGCCAGTCGACGTATGCGCGCGGCCTGATGCGGGCGCTGCACGCGCGCGGATTCTGGCCCTGCACCATGCATTTTCGCGGCGCGGGAGGCGAACCCAACCGCAAGCTGCGCAGCTATCACATGGGCGAGAGTGATGACCCGACGTATGTGCTGGGCGAACTGCATCGGCGCTACCGCCGCCGCGGGCTGGCGGCGGTGGGGGTTTCGCTCGGCGGCAGCGCGCTGCTGCACACGATCGCACGGGGCGGGGAGAGTCTTGGCGTCGATTGCGCGGTTGCGGTTTCGGTCCCGTTCCGGCTGCACGTCGCCGCGGAGCGGCTGGACCGGGGTCTCTCCCGACTGTACCAGCGCCACATCCTGGGGCAGCTGCGACGCCAGTGGCAGAAAAAGTGCCGTGTGCTCGCGCGCCCGGATCTTGCCGAAGGGATTCGGGACCTGCGGACCTTTCGCCAGTTCGACGCCCGGATCACGGCCCCGCTGCATGGGTTCCGGGACGTCGACGATTATTACGACCGCGCGAGCAGCATCCACGTGCTCAGGGACATCCGCATTCCGACGCTTCTGATCAATGCGGTGAACGACCCGTTCATGACCAAGGAAAGCCTTCCGGAACCCGGCGAGCTGTCCGAGCATGTGACCCTGGAACGCCATGCGCGCGGCGGCCACGCAGGCTTTCTGGAGAGTTTCGGGCGCAGCTACCTGGAGCGGCGCATCCCCGAATACCTGCTGGAGCAGTTCCGAGACCGATGGCCCGTGCCGGAGACGCGCGACCGACCGCGTCCCGGCACCGGAGGTAGCTGATGCTTTGGAAGATCCTCACGCTGGCCGTTCTCATCTGGTTTGCCTGGTGGCGGCTGCGGCAGTGGCTACGGGAACGCCGGCTGCGCGACCAGGGCGAGCCGGTTCCCGAACAGCGTGGAATCCGGCCGATCTCGATCCTGGCAGGGGGAATGCTGCTGGGCTACGGCGGCTATCTGTTCTGGGTGATCCTGATGCAGACCCTCGAGACCTTCCGGGGATGAGCGGCGGAGCTTTGGACCTCATTGAACGAACCGGATGTGAGCGGGTCGCAAAAAAGAGAGCAAAGGGAGAGGGTCATGGCGTTCCGAGTGAAGATCAAGGTCTGGTTTCCCGTGCTGCTCCTGGCATTATCCTCGGCGATGGCTGGTGCTCGGGAACCGGCAGTGCCGCTGGACGAAATGATCGCGGTCGAACTGGCGACGGTGGGTGTTGAAAGCGTCAGCGGTTCGCCGGTCGTTCTGTTGCGTGAGCCTGGCTCGGGGGACGTGGTGCTGATCAGCATCGGGCCGAGCGAAGCCCTGGCCATCATGATGGCCCTGCGCGAGGTGCCGACGCCGCGACCGATGACCCACGATCTGCTTGCCGATGTGATCCGCTCGGTGGGTGGGTCGGTGGAGCGCGTGATGGTGGATGCCCTGGTCGGAAGCACCTACACGGGATTGATCGAGCTGCGCCTCGCCCACCAGGACGAGACCGTTCTCGTCGACAGCCGGCCCAGTGATGCGTTGGCGCTCGCGGCACGTACCGGTGCCACCATTCTGGTCGCGCCGGATGTGCTGGTGGCCACACGCGGGCTGGAGTTCGAGGGTCTTCCCGAGGACCAGCAGGTGGTCACGGCGCTCGGCATCACCGTTGGAGAGGTGACTCCGGACCTGCGTGAGGCGCTTCGTTTGCCCGATGAGCGCGGAGTCCTGGTGAGCCGGGCCGTGGGTGAGGCCGCAGCAAGGGGCATTGCCGCGGGCGCGATGATCCTCGAGGTGAACGGCGAGGCTCTGGGATCACCGATGCAGTTTCTGGAGCTGGTGCGGAAAACGCCCGCCGATACCGGCGCCACGCTTCGTGTCTGGCAGGATGGCGAGACGCGCGAAGTGGAATTGTCCACCGACGTCCCGGATCCGCAGAGGCCGCGCATCGACCCGGGCGACGGGGACGGTCTGCGCGTCTGAGGCCAGGATCCCGTCGGGTTACGCTGCGCTAACCCGCCCTACGCCAACTTACCGTAGGTAAGGTTAGCCCGAAGGGCGTAACCCGACACCTTCCCCTGGACACCGTGCCCGACGACCCCTACCAAGGGATCGCACTACCGTCCACGTCGATGAAACGCCCGTTGTCGGCGTCCGAGGCGGCGTCCAGGGTTTTCAACATCGCGGCGACGGATTCGCTGACGTCGATCTCGGCATCGGGACCGCCCATATCGGTGAGCACCCAACCGGGATGCAGGATCAGGGTAAGAATCCCCTGATCGGCAAGATCCCGGGCCATACTCACGCCGACGGCGTTCAACGCTGCCTTGGAAGAGCGGTAGATGTAAGCGCCCCCGGATCCGTTGTCGTCCATCGAACCCATCTTGGAACTCAGCAAGGCGATGCACGGGCGGGTGCCGGTGCGCAAATGCGGCAGCAGGGTCTCGACGATCTGGCGCGGTGCGATGGCATTGACCCGGAAGGTCTCCAGCCAGGCTTCTTCGTCGGTATCGCCCAGGCGGTCGGGAGTCGGTCCATAGACTCCCGCGTTGTTGATGAGCAGATCGACGCTGCTGCCACCCAGGGTGGCGGCCAGATTGTCCCGATGGGGCGCGCTGGTGACATCGAGCGGCAGCACAGTAAGCCGGTCACGGTTGTCCTTCGCCAACGCCATGAGTTCGCTGGAGGCCTCCGGGCGTCGCGCGCCGGCGAGGACCCGATCTCCCCGTGCCAGCAGCTGGCGCACGAATTCGAGTCCGATACCCCGGCCACAGCCGGTCACGACTACAGTCTTCATCTCAGTTTCCTCATTGTAAGGCCTCGCAGCCTGTCGAACTTGGTCTGCTCCTACTACGCCGGTGGGAGGAGCGGTGCATTTTTCACTGATTTCTCGTTGCATAGAACCACTATGCGCCTCGATATCATGAAAAACTGCCCTCGCTCTCCCACGCGGCTCGCTACGGGCACCCAAGTCCGACAGGCTGCTAGGCCAGCGAGCGCTGGTGGCAGAAGAGGCGCTGCTGCACCACGTCGGCGGACACGCGCAGGCCCTTGCCACGGACGTCGTAAAGGCGGAGGCTGTCCGCAACTGCCGGATCGGACGCCTCTTCCGTATCCAGCCGGATCCGGCAGCCTTCGGGCAGGGCGTTCAGCCATTCGGGATGGAACGCCGTGCCGGACTCCCCTGGAAATACGGCCACGTAGGCGATTCTAGACTCAACCAGGTCCTGGAAGAAATGCGAGCCGAACGACAGGTCCGGAATCAGGCCGGCCCCGAGTTCGGCGACCTCCACCAGAACCGCCACGCGGCTGATGTCGGCAAAGCGCACCGGAATGCCGAGTTCGGGGCTGCTGGTGCCCCAGCGTCCGGGGCCGATCAGCAGCGTCGGGCAATCGTCGCGCTCGCTGACTTCTCTGTTCAGGCGTCCGACCAGGCGGGCCACGGCGAAACGCTGCGGAATGCTGAGTGCGCTGTAGCGGGGACCGTCGACATGAATGATCCGGTGGATCGGCTGGTCGATGTTGCCACCCATGAAGCGACCGTGGGTCGAGAACAGCAGCCGGTCCGGCGGAACCTGCGCGGGTAGCTGGACCTGCTGTGCTTCGCCCAGCGTCTGCAGCGGGCGGCATTGCACCAGGTTGATCGACGGCGTTCCGTCCTCCGCGAGATGCAGGGTGAACTCGATGTCGACCGGGTAGCGGTAGGCCTTTTCCAACGTATCCAGTAACTGGCGCATCAGCGGCACGAAGTCCGTTTCGCGCAGCAGCGGCGCAAAGGTCAGGCGCCAGATCGGGCTCCCATCGGAGCGTGCCCGCGATCGTTCCGTGGCCTCGCGGTCCAGTTCGGCCACCCAGCGCAGGGGGAGGTCGGGCGCGGCCTGGACCAGTTGGCGCAGCGGAATCGAACGCAACCGGTTGTCCATGATGTCGAGGATGTCCACCGCATGTTGGGAGTAGCGGTAGGCATCCCCCGCATCGCGAAACGGACGCCGGTGCGGCTGATCGAGGGCGACGACACAGGCGTGATCGCCTTCGATCCGGTCGACTGCGCGCGTCCCCAGGCCAAGCACAAGGCGGAGCATGCCGGCCTTCGGGTCCATCTCGGGATCCCAGGCGAATACGTTGCGCGAGACGCCGACACCGGCTGCGTCCGGGAGGTACAAGGGGCCGTGGTAACGGCCGTTGACCCGCTGCAGCAGCAGGCCCATCGGTTCCTCCTGGTTGGCCAAGCCCCGCTGCTGGCGGTACACCAGGGCGTCCTCGCTCATGCTGGAGGCGAAGACCAGACGGATGGCCTCCTCCAGCTGTTCCATCCGATCCTCGGGCGATCCCTGGTTGACCCGGAAGGTGCTCTCGTACTTACCTGCGAACGCGTTTCCGAAGCCGTCTTCCAGCAGGCTGGAGGAGCGCACCAGGATCGGGTACTGGCCGAAGTAGTCGAGTACGCGTTCGAGTTCCAGGCGGACCTCATCGGGAATCTCGCCGTCGAGCATGTCCTGGTGCAGTGACCGGGCCTCCTCGAAATAACCCTCGGCAGTGCGCTGGCGCATGATCCGCGGCCACCATCCGTTGTGCACCAGGTAGGAGTAATAGACATCCGATCCCAGGTAGAACGAGTCGTGGGGTTCGAGGTGCCGCTTCCAACGCTCGGAATCCTCGTGCAGCAGGATTTTTCTTGCCAGCAGCATTCCGACGGCCTTGCCGCCGATGTAGCCCGTACCGATCATGCGGGCGCGCACGGCGAGAAGGTCCTCCAGCGTCAGGTAGCGTCGTGCCAGCGCGAGGATGCGCGGCTCGCGGCCGATCACGACCTGCAGCAGATGCTCCAGCACCCCGGAGCATCGGGGTTCGTCCACGCCCGGTGCGGCCACTTCCGTAGCCTCGAGAAAGAGCCGATCCCAGCAGTCCAGCTGGCGCCGGCTGGTGCCTTCGCGCCGATGTTCCAGCGCTGCCTGCAGACGGGTGGCATCGCTGCTGTCGACCACCGGCAGGAAGCGATCGCCGCGCTGTCGGTGCGGCAGAAACATGGTGGGGGACTGCCGCCGCCAGACCTTGACCGGCTGGACCTGGCGTTCGTTGTCGGCGTGGTGCACGTCGATCAGGACCTGGGTGGTCTCGCGAATCCGCGACAAGGTGATGTGCGAGTGGCTTTGCGGTTGCAGCGCGAAATAGGCGACGGTATCCAGTTCGAACAGGTAGGGGCAGACCACGCGGAAGAAATTGCCCACCATGTAGTCGGTGGACCAGGCGGAAAGGAGATCCGACAGGCAGTCGCAGACGTAGAACGCGCCGCGCCCATGATCGGTGATCAGCTGGTAGACCTGCGCCGTGAAGGCCTCGAAGCCGCCCTGTGCCTCAAGCCGTACCGTCCGCACGCCGGGGCCCTCCGGCAACAGGGGGGCGTGCTGTCCGAACCGAAGATAGAGAATCTGCCGCCCCTGCGCCGAGGCGGCGGCAACGAAGGGTTCCACGAAGCGACGGTAGTCGTCGATGTCGTCGACACGCCAGACCACGTTGTCGCCGATCCGCAGCCCGTCGAGGATGGCGTCGAGGCCCTCGATCCCGGTGGAAACCACCATGGATGAATCCGCCTCGGTCATTGCTGGCCCGGACTGCCATGTGGCTGTATACGGGCGGAGTCCAGAGGGGCGCACGGCCCGTGGCTGCCGCGCCGGTGGAAATTCCGGTACCATCCGGGTGCTGCGGCAAGGCCCAGTCGGGCGACATGCATTCGGCCGGGGGTTCCCGGGGGGCGTGGCGGAATTGGTAGACGCAGCGGACTTAAAATCCGCTGGTAGAAATACCGTGCCGGTTCGATTCCGGCCGTCCCCACCATCGCGGACCGAGGCCTTGCGGCCACGCATCCGCGCTGGCCGAGATCAGTCCGTGTCACGTACGAGGCGGACCTCGAAACGCTGGCGCTTGTGCCGCCAGTTGCTGAAGCCGTTGGCGAAGTGGACGCTCCAGGCATAGAAGGCGTCGTAGGCGGCTTCGGAGGAGGACCAGTAGTTTGACGGAGGGGTATTGGGAAAGGCCTTCGGATTGATGGCGGGGTTGAATACCCGGTACTCGACCAGGGTCTGCAGTTCTTCGACCGTTGGCAGGCGCCAAGTGTCGTTGCCCGCGAGGTCGGATTCGAGGTTGATGGCCTGGTCCCAGGTGTACCGATTGGGAATGCCCGCGCAACCGGTTCCGGTCGCTTTCTGCCCCATGCTGCAACGCATCCATTGCAGACCCGTTTGGTGATCCAGGACCACGGCGCCGTCCTCGATGACATCAAAACGCGTGTCGGCCGGGTCCGCTGATGCGACCGAGTGGCCAGCCAGCAACAGTGCAAACCCCGCGATCAGAAACTTCATCCCATTCTCCTTTTTTATCGGTTTCGTGTGCCGGACGGGGCGCCTGACGCGTTCGACCGGCCGATACCCATCGGCGCTTTGCAGCTAGCTACGGGCAGGAAATGAGCATAGCAAAAGCTGGCGCCCGCGGGGGTTGTGGCTGACTCTCTTGTCGCCGTTGTGCGTGGCTTCCGCGGGACGAGAACGGGTGGCAGCGGCTCTTGCGCTTCCCGGTACGGAGCGGGTCGACCGGATCCGCCCTGGGGCAGGGTGTCCTGGGGCCGTCTTCAGCGATTCAGGTTTTGTTGGAAGTCGTCCATCATTTTGTCGATGTGCGCACGCACGCGGGCTTCGTCCTGGATGGCGAACTCGAGGAAGGTCTTGGCGACGATGGACAGGACCTTGCGTCGCGGGTGCACGATGTGCCACTGGCGCAGGATGGGAAATTCGGCAACGTCCAGGAGCGCGATGGGGCCGCAGGTGCCCTCTGCGCTGAGGGTGTGCAGCGAGAGTACGGCGATCCCGAGTCCTCCGATCACCGCCTGCTTGATGGCCTCGTTGCTGCCGAGGTCCATCCGGATTTTCGGCTGCATGCCATGCTCTTCGAACAACTTCAGTGTTGCTTCGCGAATGCCGGAGCCCGGTTCGCGCATCAGGAAATATTCCTTGGCGAGGCGCTCGATGGGAATGTTCCGCTTGCCGACCAGTGGATGGTCCCGCCGGGCCATGACCACCAGCGGGTTTGGCGCGAACGGATAAACCGCGACGTCGGTCAGTTGGTCGGGCACGTGCCCGATGATGTAGAGGTCGTCGTCGTTGTTGGCCAGCCGCGCCAGCACCCGATCGTAGTTGCTGACGTCCAGAGAGAGTTCGACCTGGGGGTATTTGCGGGCAAACTGTCCCAGAATGCTCGGCGCAAGGTACTGTGCCGTGGTGATTACCGCCAGCCGCAGCCGTCCGCGCTTCAGACCGTGGAGATCGGCGAGCTTCATCTCCAGGTTGGTCAGCGATCCGAGGATTTCCCGGCAGGTGTCGTAGAGTTCATGACCGACCTCGGTGGGAAACACCTTGCGCCCGATCTGCTCGAACAGGGGCATGCCTACGGCATCGGAGAGTTTCTTGATCTGGATCGAGACCGTCGGCTGGGTCAGGAACAATTCCTCGGCGGCCTGCGTGAAACTGCCCAGACGCACGATGGCTTCGAACACCTGCAACTGGCGCAGCGTCGCATGCCGAATGAGGTGTCCCGGCAGTTCCGACTTGAGCATGATCTGAGGCTGCGTCGAATCGTGGCCGCTCATGCCGGCCTCCAGCCGTGGATGATCGAGGCCGGCAGGGTGGCTGGGCGCTGGGTGTGGCCGGTCAATTCTGTAATTCGACGGGCGCGGTGTACATCAGCAGCCCGTAATCCTGTTCGTAGGCGGACTGGAGGCGCTGGACGATGCGTTCACACAGCGCTGCATTGCCAACGATTTCGATACGGATGTTGCCGCCCTGGGTCCATCTCCCGGCGCGGGTTCCATGGGTTCCGCGGCCGCGGGCATCGGTGATGGTATAGCCTTTGGCGCCCAGATCCATGATCTCGTCGATCAGGATGTCTTCCAGGACGGTCTCACTGATGATGATGAGTAGAGTCATGGGCTGCGAAGTCATGTCGATTACGCTCCGAAGGAATGTAGAAACTGAGCCATCCAGAGGTAAACCGGGATCCCCAGGAAGATATTGAACGGGAAGGTGATGCCCAGCGCGGCGCCGATGGAAAGCGCCGGATTGGCCTTTGGCACTGCAATGCGCATCGCCGCAGGAGCGGCGATGTATGAGGCGCTGGCATACAGTGTCGCCAGGAGCATGGTGCCACCGACCGACAGCCCCAGCATCCAGCCGAGGAGGGTACCCAGGATGGCCGAGAGCAGGGGAGTGATGATGGCAAAGCTGACCAGAAAGACGCCATAGCTCCGCAGCCCCGCGATTCGACCCGCCGCGACAAGACCCATTTCGAGCAGAAACAGTGCCAGGATCCCCTTGAACAGGTCGAAGAAGAGGATGTCGAGTGGCTTGATGCCCTCGGCGCCGGCGACGAATCCGATCACCAGACCGCCTGCGAGCAGCAGGATGCTCTTGCCGAACAAGACCTCGTGCGCAAGTCTTCCCCATTGTGCGCTGCCCGACCCGCTTCGGGCGAGCACGACCCCGATCACCAGCGCAGGGATCTCGAGAAGGACCAGGAAGACGATCATATAGCCTTCGAAGTCGATGTCTTCCTGCATCAGCAATGCCACCGCCACCGAGAAGGTCACCACGCTGACCGACCCGTAATGGGCCGCGATGGAGCCGGAGTCCGCGCGGCTCATGCGGCCCAGCAGGCGCAGCACCGGGAAGGCCAGCAGTGGAATCAGCGCGCCGACCGCGAGGATCAGGAGGGCAGGGACCAGCAACTGCACGAGCGGGAACTCGGCCAGCTTCACCCCGCCCTGGAGGCCGATCGCAAGCAGCAGGAAGATCGAAAGCGCCTCGTAGATCGAGCCGGGGATCTTCAGGTCGGAGCGGACCAGACCCGCAAAGACGCCGAGCAGAAAGAAGAGAACCACGGGTTCAAATTGCATCGCCGGTATCCTGTGCGGGCGGGTCGGGAAGCTTCGGTTCAGGTCTGCTGGCAGCCTGTCGGACTTGGGTGCCCGTAGCGAGCAGGGTGGGAGAATCGGTGCAGTCGGAGCAGCGCAAGTCCGCCAGGCTGCGAGGGGGCAGCGAGTATATCCGCGAGTCGGAGGCCGAGTGCACGGTCATTCGGCCCAGCGACCCAGGTAGGCTTCGATGATGTCGACGACGGCCTGCGCCTTGATCACCAGGCCCAGGTCGATCATCTCCGCGGTCGTGACCGTGACACCTGGGGTTGCCGGCACGGGGCCAGGCACGAGTTCGTTCGTCTCCTCGCGGAAGAAGACCGCGGCAATCACACCGGCGAACATGAACTTTCGGCCCACGCTTTGGGTGGGACGCATGAAATCGGGTTGGTAGACGAAGACCGGGCTGCCGCTGGACCCGGGGTAGACGGCGGCATCGATCAGAAACTCGGAGCGTCCCTCGAAGTCGAGGAACATCGGGGTGGCGGTCGTGCCGCGGCGCATGATGGGCATCAGGTTTACGTGGTCCCAAACGCCGCTGGGGTAGCCCACGAATAGGATTTCTTCCAGTGCGTCGAGCGCCCTCAAGGCGGCGGCATCGGGACACAGCCGGCTGTCGATGACGTGGTAATAGAGTTCGACCCCCTGATCGCGGGCCGCCTGTTCCAGGGGCCGCATCGGGACGATCGCAAGGTCGACCTCCGGGTCCGGATGCAGGAACCAGGCGTGCGGGAAGTCGTCGATGTTCAGCTGAAAGCGTTGCCCGATCAGCGGCTGACCGTTGCGTTTCTGCGTGAAGACGAGCCCGCCGCTGCGCACACCCTCGACGAGGTGGCGATTGGTGACGATGAAGGTGAAGCTTCCGCGGCGATGGGTGTGGCTGACAACGAAGGCGGTACCGGAACCCTCGCTGCCGTCCTCCAGAACGGTGTCGACCCGGACGGTGTTGAACAGGAGCTTCTTGCTCAGGGAGTTGACGTCCATCGGGGTTTTACCGGGTCAGGCCCATATACAGCATGGGCAGCTTTTCAGGCAGCCGCTCCACCTGATCGAGCACGGTGAAATGGTTCGCGCCAAAGATCCTTGAGACGTATTGATCCGCATGCGGGTCGAGTGACAGTGCATAGGTGGTGATCCCGTTTCGCGCCAGTTCCTCCACTGCGCGCTTGGCATCGTGACGCAGATACTGTGGATCACGCACATCGTTGTCGGCCGGTTCGCCGTCGGTGATAATGAACAGGACTTTCTTGTTCTTCGGCTGCTTTTCGAGAACCGTGCCGGCATGGCGGAGTGCCGCGCCCATTCGTGTCGAGTACGAACCCTGCATGCCCGCCAGCCGCGCCTTCACGAGGTCGTTGTAGGGCTGTTCGAAGTCCTTGAAGCGGTAGTAGTGCACATCGTGTCGGCCGTCGGAACAGAAGCCGTGAAGGGCGAAGGGGTCGCCAATCCGATCGAGCGCATCCGACAGCAGGATGGTCGCGGACCGCGTCAGGTCCATGATGCTGTATTCCTGGCCGCGCACCTTGTCGTTCGCGGACTCCGACATGTCCAGAAGCACCATCACGGCGAGATCCCGAACATTGCGCTTGTAGCGCATCATGATCCGGGTATCGGGATGCTGGCCGGTGCGGATGTCCACCATCGCACGGACCGCCGCGTTGATATCCAGTTCGTCCCCGTCCTCCTGGCGGCGCAGGCGCTGCATGCCCTGCGGGATCATCGATTCGATGAGGAACTTCAGTCGGGAGATCACGGGTTTGTGGTCTTCGATGATCTTCTCGATCAGTTCCAGATCCCCCAGCTTGGGCCGGCGTTCCAGAACCGTCACCCAGCTTGGGCGCTCGAGCTGAATCTGGTAGTCCCATTCGTGATAGTGAAAGGGATCGGAGACGGGGGTCTTGCCCTCGAGTTCATTGATGGTCACGCCTTCCTGATCCAGGTAGAACTCGGTCGGCAGCACCCAGATCTCCTGGGCGTCGTCGCCGGCGAACTCGTAGTCGAGCGTGTTCACCATCTCGATCACGCTGACCGTCTTGCGCACCTGCTTCGGAGCCCAGGTCGCTTCCAGCGCGGCCTCCAGGTTGTATTCCTGGGATTCCCACACGGTCCGGTTGTCGTCGCGGTAGGGCGCGCGAAGGACATCGGAGCGGGGATTGAACCCGGGCAGGGGCAGGGTGGCGAGACTGTGGGCCAGTTCGACGCCGATGTTCCAACTGATCTGATTGCTGGAGAGGTCCTCTTCGGCCCGGAAGAGGGAGAGCCCCTGCTGGACCCAGGGATGGGGATCCCGGGAATCGGGTTCCAGAAGGGCCCGCGCGAGGCGATTCAGGAGATCACCGACGCTCTGCGGGTCGCTGTAGTCGGCAGGCGGATGCAGTGCGAGCCACGTGGACCGCATGTTGGGAAACTGCGCACAGGCAAGCGCCTCCACACGCGCGTCTTCCACCGCTTCGATGATGGCCATCTGCATGATGTCCAGCGTTTCCATGGACAGCGGTTTGCGGGTGAACACCAGATGCGCCGCGCAGTGGTTGGCTGCGGCACGGTAGAGTTCGAGGCCGGACACGACTTGCGCCTCCGGCGTCTCGTCGCCCAGGGGGCGGTAATCGTCATAGGCGTCCGCGATGTGGATGACGAAGTGCTCGATATAGGGCTTCAGACCCTCGCGGCTTTCGTAATCTCCGGCGGTCGGGCGCAGAAAGAAATCCCGCCCCCACATCGCGCGAAGGTAGATGTTGAGGCGTCGTTGTACGTCGACGAACAGCGTGCCCTTGCGCTCGGCCTGGAGCACCGACATGGCATCGGGACTCTGCAGCGAGAAGTAACGGACCTGGCCCTCGAAATCGCTCTTGTAGGCCTGTGCTCCCCAGTTCACCCAGCGGCGAAAACCGCCCAGCGTGAGCTGGGTCAGCAGTTGGTCCAGGTGCTCCAGCATCGGTCGCATGCCGCGGGGTGCCTGAGCCAGCATCACCTGAAGGACGTTCAGGTAGGATCGGAAGAGGCTTTCGTCCCCGAGGCGCTCCGCAGCCAGCGGTGCGGTCCCGACAATGAGCGTCAGAACCTGGCCGGATGTCTTCGATGCCATGCTGAGCAGGAAGGTCACGACATCGGGCAGGGTCTCCTCGCCGATCGCGCGCGCCACCTCCGGCATTTCCTGCAGATAGGTGACCACGAGCTCCGGATCCCGGTCGAGGTGATGTAGCGCGACCGCACCTTTGAGGTAGTTGTCCAGACCGCGGGAAGAGAAGACGCGGGCGGCCTCGTTCCATGAGCCGCGAAGGACATCCTGGGCATTGTGCGGCAGGTCTTCGAGGATCTCCGCGTAATCTTCGAGATGAATGGCCATGGAATTCCAGTGTGCGCCGTCAAGGACGGCGCACGGTGCCCTCAGAAATAGGTTGTGACGGCCGAATCCAGGGCGTCACGCATGTCGGGATCGTCGGTGATCGGGCGGACCAGGGCCACGCGACAGGCGGCCAGGGGCGCGACGCCTTTGGCGATCAGCGTGCCGGCGTAAATGAGCATGCGGGTGGACAGACCCTCGTCGAGTCCGTGTCCCTTCAGGTTGCGCGCTCGCTCGCCGATGTGCACGAGGTTTTTCGCGACCTCGATGCCGACCCCGGACTCATGCGCCACGATCTCCGCCTCGACCTCGTGTTCGGGATAGTTGAAGTCCAGCGCGCCGAAGCGCTGCTTGGTGGACTGCTTGAGGTCCTTCATCAGCGACTGGTAGCCCGGGTTGTACGAGATCACCACCTGGAAGTCCGGGTGTGCCTCGATCAATTCGCCCTTCTTCTCGAGGGGAAGCACGCGCCGCGCGTCGGTCAGGGGGTGGATGACCACAGTGGTGTCCTGGCGCGCCTCGACCACTTCATCGAGGTAGCAGATTGCCCCGTGGCGTGCGGCCACCGCCAGCGGGCCATCCTGCCAACGGGTGCCGTTGGCGTCGAGCAGGAATCGGCCCACGAGATCGGAAGCGGTCATGTCTTCGTTACACGCGACCGTGATCAGAGGCTTGCCCAGTTTCCAGGCCATGTATTCGACGAAGCGGGTCTTGCCGCAGCCGGTTGGACCCTTGAGCATCATGGGCATGCGGACGGAGTAGGCCGCCTCGTAAAGATCGACCTCATCGGCAACGGCGAGGTAGTACGGTTCTTCCCTGATCACATAGGGGGCAAGAACCTCCGAGGTCATATGGTCTGCCGCGGGCCGGTAAGCAGCGTCTGCCGCGGGCCGGTAGGCCGCCGGCTGCCGGGCGTTCGAACGTGCAACGGAATCGATGCGCGGGGCGTAGGTTCGCACGGTGGGTCGATTGGGCATGTCAGGTCACCTGCAGGGTTGCATTCAGTCGGGCCAGACGCGCTTGGGAAACAGGGCGCTTCCGCTTTCGGGGATTTCGTCGGTGCGGGGCTTCTTGCCGGTCGTGGGCTTGCTTGTGCCACTGGACGCCGACGCCTTCTTTGCAGTGGCTGCCGGTTTCCGGGCCGCCGGCTTCTTCGGGGCAGCCTCTTTGAGAGGGGCGGCGGGTCGGGGCTTCGCAGCGGTGGCTTGGGCCTTGTCCGCAGGCTTGGCTGCTTCTGCCGCTACCGGATCTTTGGCGTCGCTCTTCTGGGCCGCCTTGGCCTGACGCACGCTGGCGGATAGCTTGTCCTTGGTATTGGTCATGGTGTGATCACCTCGTTGATGACGGCTTCGATTTCGGCCGCAGCCTGTGCTCCCCGGCCACCCAGTTGATACACGGATACGCCGTCGAGTGCGGCGCCCCGGTATACCGCACGGCGGCGCAACGCGGCACCCAGCACCGGGATGTCGAACTCTTCCAGCGCTTCGCGCATGGACGCCGACAGCGCGCTTCTGGGCTCCATCTGGTTGAGAACCAGAAAGGCCTTGAGTTTCGGGTTCACCTTGCGGGCCTCCGCGATCTCCTGTGGGAGTCGCAGACTCGCCCACAGGTCCACCGGTGACGGCAGGATGGGGATCAGTGCGATATCGCAGGCTCGCAACGCCTGCAGAGACGCATGGCTGTCGAGCGACGGTGGACAGTCCAATACGGTGTACCGGTAGGCCTGGAAGCCCTTCTGCAGGGAGCGGGCATCCCATTTGCCGCTCATCTGCTTGACGGTTGCAGGGAAGGGCGCGCTTCCGAGTGTGGCCCACTGCCGTGAGGAGCCTTGCGGATCGAGGTCGATGACCACGGTGTCGCCACGGCGGGAGAGGCCCGCGCCAAGATTCATCGCGAGCGTTGTCTTGCCCGCGCCACCCTTCTGATTGACGACTGCCGTGACGTGCGTGGGCATTTCAGGGTTCCGCCGACCCCGTCAGCGCATTGATTCGCGCGGCGAGATCCAACTCGGCCGATCCCGGCTCACTGCCATCGGCCGACTCCAGGGTGATGTTGACATAGGTGGTGCCGAAATTGATGTTCTGCGGGTGCACTCCTGTTTCTTCCGTCAACGCGGCGACGGCATCGAGGAAAACACGCGTTTCCCCGTAGCGTTCGAACTCGAAGCGCCGAAACAATGCCGGCGGTCTCCCGCGCGCTTCCCAACCCTGCGGTAGATCAGCCATGCCGGTTCCGTTCTGCCATCATGCGGTCGATTTCCTGCACATGCGCCAGTTCGTCTTCCAGGATCTCCTCGAGCAGTTTCGCTGACTCGGCGTCGCGCATGCGCCTCGCGTGAGCGACGGCTTCGCGGTAGACCTTGACCGCGTCGGCCTCGAGAATGCGGTTCGCAGCCAGCAGGTCATCCACGCTGCGACCCAGCCGCGCCGGCGCCAGGTTCGTGGCGGCGGGCGCCACCCCGACCCGGATCAGGCGTTCCATCAGGCGCTCCGCATGCCCCAGTTCCTCGACGGCCTCGGCCCGCAGATACGTTGCGAGCGTCTCATCTCCCCACAGGTGTGCAAGCACGCTCTGCGCAAGGTATTGCTGCACGGCGCTCATCTCATGAGTGAGCGCGCGCGACAGCCAGCCGATGGTCCGCGGATCGACGCTCATCGAGCGGCGTCCTAGCTGCGGGTCGAGGTCAGTTCGGCATCGCGGCCGCCGCCAACGGCGGACGGCTCGGTTGGCAGGATGCCTTCCACCTCGTTGTGCACGCGGGCGATGATGTGCGCGGCCACCAGGCCGTCCCCCACGCGCTCGCAGGCATCGGCGCCCGCACGGACGGCCGCATTGACCGCACCGGTCTCACCGCGCACCAGCACGGTGACGTAGCCGCCGCCGACGAACTGGCGGCCGATCAGCCGGACTTCGGCGGCCTTGGTCATGGCGTCCGCTGCTTCAATCGCGGGAACCAGACCACGGGTCTCGATCATGCCAAGGGCAAT
>SKJG01000113.1 GCA_007116035.1 Thioalkalivibrio sp. | reverse complement strand
CGGCGTCCCGGCTGCGCGGCCTCCGGCACAGCCCTTCGAGCGTACCGGCCAACCCCTGGGCCCCCGGAGTCTGGCCAGTGCCACGCTCGGACCGGCCTTTTATCCACAATGGGAGGGTTGGCTTGTCAGCGTGCGTCCAGCAGGGCATCTTTGAAGGCTTTCCCTGGATGGAGAGGACGCGATGACCGCAGAAAACCCGCACAAGCCCCTGCCTTCCCGCAAGGCGGAACCCGGAACCGGCCTCCAGCACGTGACCGAGGCAGCGCCCCAGGTGACGATGTCGTCCTCGGCGCTCTGCGTGATGACCGATTTCCGAAAGGTCCCGGTCGCCACCATCGGTCCCGATGCCACCCTGAGCCAGGCGACCGAGGAAATGATCGCCAGCGGTGTCCGTCTGCTGATCGTGGTCGAGGCGGAACGCGTACTTGGGTTGATCACCGCGCGCGACACCCAGGGGGAGCGGCCGATTCAGATCGTGCACGAGCGGGGCGTGCGATACCCCGACCTCCGGGTGCGCGACCTGATGGCTCCGCTCGAGGCCATGGATCTTCTGGATCTGGGTCGCGTGATGCACGCCGAAGTGGGCGATGTCGTGTCGACGCTGAAGAACTGGGGGCGGCAGCATGCCCTGGTTGGTGAAAAGGATCCGACCACCGGAGCGACCTGCATCCGGGGAATATTCTCTGCCACTCAGATCGGCCGCCAACTGGGGCTGCAGGTGCAGACCTTCGATGTCGCCCGGACCTTCGCGGAGATCCAGGCCGCCTTGTCGAAGACCTACTGACCGGAGTCCCGGACCGCTGCGGGCGGGCAGGTCCCGCCCGCAGTTGCCGGAGCTGTTCCTATTTCTGATCCAGGCTCTGGTAGTAGTCCATCAGGATCTGGGCCACTTCAGGGCGGGAGAATTCGGGCGGCGGCGCCTCGCCACGACCCAGCATCTCGCGCACCTTGGTGCCCGATAGGAGTACGAAGTCCTCCTTGGTGTGGTCGGGTACATCACGCATCATCACGACGCGGTTGAGCTTCTTGGAGTACGCGGTGTGGTCGGCGCGGAAGATCTCGATCTCCAGGGCGTCAGGAGGTACTTCGGCGTCGAAGATGGTCTGGGCGTCGAAGGCGCCATAGTAGTCGCCGACCCCCGCGTGGTCGCGGCCGATAATGAAGTGGGTCGCGCCCATGTTCTGGCGGAACAGCGCGTGCAGGACTGCCTCGCGGGGGCCTGCGTAGAGCATGTCGAAGCCGTAGCCGGTGATCATCACGGTGTTGGGGGGGAAGTAGAGTTCCGCCATCTTGCGAATGGCAGCGTCACGCACCGGGGCCGGGATGTCGCCGGGCTTGAGTTTGCCCAGCAGCATGTGAATCACCACGCCGTCGGTCTTCAGCTGATCCATCGCCATGCGGCACAACTCCTCGTGCGCGCGATGCATCGGGTTGCGGGTCTGGAACGCCACCACCTTCTTCCAGCCTCGCTCGGTAATCTCGTTGCGGATCTCGACGGCGGTGCGGAAGGTGTCGGGGAAGTCGTCCTGGAAGTAGGAGAAGTGCAGCACCTGGATCGGGCCCGAGACGCAGATGCGGCCGACGCTGTTAAACGCCGCCACGCCGGGGTGTTCGGGGTCAGTGGTGCCATAGACCTTCTGAGTCATAAGCTCCATTTGTTCGGGGGTGAACTCCTCGATCGCCTCGACATCCTGGATCGCGAGTACCGGGTTGCCCTCCATGTTGGGGTCACGCAGGGCGATCCGCTTGGCTCCCTTGATGGCGTCGGCATTCTCCAGCAGGTTGATGACCGGGACCGGGAAGAAGAGACCGACGCTGGTCCTCATGCTTTCCGCACAGCCCATGGCGTCGGCGACATTCATAAAGCCTGTGAGCGGAGTGAAGTAGCCGCCCCCCATCATCACGGCGTTACCGGCGGCAGCAGAGCTGATCATTACGGAAGGGAGGGTTTCGGCCTCCTGCATGAGGGCATGGTGTTTTTCGGTATCGTAGATGAAGAGTGGCTTCAGGGTGTCCGCACCGTGTGGTTTGATCATGGGGCTCTGTCTCCTGCCGAATATGAATGTTGCGTTTGGATGGCTCAGCGGCCTCGCCGCAGTGTGGATTGTGGCCCGGTCGCCTTCAGTCGCGCCGGTTTTCACGAGGACAAACGGCGTAAAAGTAGCACAAGACGCGGTGAAATGGACTTGGATTTTCAATTTGCCGACACTCTTGGCAGGGGTCGGTACCTGGTGTTGCCGGAGCCTGTCTGCGACTCGCTGGATCCGCCCGGGGTCGTCGCGATGGACGCGGTGAGTGGGTCCCGCATCGACCCGATCCGAGCTTGGCCGCCTCGGGACCCTGCCGGGCTCCGCGCACTGCGCGACGGCCGAAACGAGCGGCGCCGACCCTGCAAATGGCATCACCGCCATAAACGGAGCTTATGGGCGATCAAGAAACTTTGATTTGATTACAAATTTCGGATACACCAGACTCGGCGGGTCATTTATGAGACACCGAGGAGACTTCAGCCTGTGATCACTAGTAACCCCTTTGCCGAACTTGCCGCTGTCATTCCACCGGCCGCGATGCAGACCTACGTCGTGCTGATGGTCCTCCTGGCCGCCGGCGGCACGATTCTCGATATCCTCCACAAGAAGAGCGCCAAGTACTTCTTTGAGAACGCCAAGAGAGCCCAGAATAGCGCGACCCGCAGTGTCGGCGCCGGCGAAAAGGTCGTGCTTGCAGCCAAGACCGTTGGGAAGGAGATGCTGACGTCGGGCGAATTCGACAACAAGCAACGCCAGATGTCCCACCTGCTGACGATGTATGGCTTCATCCTCCTGGTGGTCACCACGGCGGTCCTGATCTTCGGCTACCCGGCGGCTCCCGCGCCGGCGATCCTGCCTCTGCTCTGGCACCTCGGGGCACTCATGCTCGCCGCGGGCGGCTACTGGTTTTGGTTTGGCATCCGCGTCGACGTCTCCTCGGAAGGACATCCCTGGTACAAGGTGGAGCGTGCCGACCTGTTCATCGTTTCGCTGCTGGCGACCGCGACCTTCGCCCTCCTGTGGTCGGTGACCCAGGGCGCCGGTTTCATCAACTGGCTGTTCTTCGCCCTGTTCGTCGCTGCCACCACCGCCCTGTTCGGTACCGTCTACTGGTCCAAGTTCGCGCACATGTTCTTCAAGCCCGCCGCGGCCTACCAAAAGCGCCTCACCAAGGCTGACGGATCAGCTGAGAATCTGCCCACCATCAGCCGTGATGAGCCCGAGCAGCAGAAAAGGCATTCCATGGAACTGCTGCGGGATGCTCCGATGGAAATGGGCTTGGGCATCAAGCGCGAAGCGCCCAACCACTACTAAGTCAGTCAACTGATCAACAGAATTGATCGAGGATTATCATGCCAACTTTCGTATACATGACCCGTTGCGATGGCTGTGGATACTGCGTTGATATCTGCCCGTCAGATATCATGCATATCGACAAGACCTATCGTCGTGCCTACAACATTGAGCCCAACATGTGCTGGGAGTGCTTCTCCTGCGTGAAGGCCTGCCCGCACGACGCCATTGACGTCCGCGGCTACGCCGATTTCGCCCCGCTGGGACACAGCGTGCGCGTGAAGCGCGACGAGGAGCGAGGCACCATCGCATGGAAGATCAAGTTCCGGGACGGTCGGGAAAAGAACTTCCTTTCCCCGATCACGACCAAGCCCTGGGGCAAATACATTCCGAAACTTGCCGAGGTGCCCGCACCGAGCAAGGAAATGAGGAACAGCGAACTGCTCTTCAACGAGCCCAAGTACATCCGTCTGGATGACGGGGATCTGTACTCGCTGAAGGCTGCTGGTCTGAAGTTGAAAGAAGGGGTGTACTACTGATGGCATACGAGACTATCGTTGAAGACAACATCGATATCCTGGTCTGCGGCGCAGGTCTGGGTGGCACGGGCGCAGCCTTTGAAGCCAGGTACTGGGGGCAGGACAAGAAAATCGTCATTGCCGAAAAGGCCAACATCGACCGTTCCGGTGCCGTGGCCCAGGGCCTGTACGCGATCAACTGCTACATGGGGACCCGCTGGGGCGAGAACAAGCCGGAAGACCATGTCCGCTACGCGCGCATCGACCTGATGGGGATGGTGCGCGAGGATCTGCTCTTTGACATGGCGCGTCACGTCGACTCCGCAGTGCACCAGTTCGAGGAGTGGGGCCTGCCTCTGATGCGCGATCCCAAGACGGGTCAGTATCAGCGTGAAGGCCGGTGGCAGATCATGATTCATGGCGAGTCCTACAAGCCGATCGTCGCCGAGGCCGCGAAGAAGTCCGCCGACAAGGTCTTCAACCGTATCTGCGTCACGCACCTGCTGATGGACGAGTCCAAGGAAAACCGGGTGGCCGGTGCCGTGGGCTTTAACGTCCGTACCGGCAATTATCACGTCTTCAAGTCCAAGGCGGTCATCGTCGCTGCTGGCGGCGCGTCCATGATCTTCAAGCCGCGTTCTGTCGGCGAGGGTGCCGGCCGGGTCTGGTACGCACCGTGGTCTTCCGGCTCCGCTTACGGGCTGCTGATCGACGCCGGCGCCAAGATGACGCAGATGGAAAACCGTATCGTCCTGGCCCGCTTCAAGGACGGCTATGGCCCGGTCGGCGCCTACTTTCTGCACCTCAAGACCCGTACGCAGAACTGTAACGGGGAAGAATACGAGTCCAAGTGGTGGCCGCAGTTGCAGGAAATGGTCGGCAAGGAGTATCTGGACCCGGAAGTCTCCCACGCGACCCATCGGCCGATTCCGACCTGCCTGCGCAACCATGCGTTCATCAACGAGGTGAATGCCGGGCGTGGACCGATCCACATGATCACGATGGAAGCATTCCAGGACCCGCATCTCGAAGAGGTGGGCTGGGAAAACTTCCTCGGCATGACCGTCGGGCAGGCCGTTCTCTGGGCCGCGACCGATGTCGACCCCAAGAACGAAAACCCCGAACTGACCACGTCCGAGCCTTACGTGATGGGTTCGCATGCCACAGGCTGTGGCGCCTGGTGCTCGGGTCCGGAGGATATCTCCCCTCCCGAGTATTTCTGGGGCTACAACCGCATGACCAGTGTCGAAGGGCTCTTCGGCGCCGGCGATGCCGTCGGTGGAACGCCACATGCCTTCTCATCCGGTTCGTTCACGGAAGGGCGTCTGGCAGCGAAGGCGGCCTGCAAGTACATCGATGACGGCAAGGCCCAGGGCATCAGCGTTTCGGACAAGCAGGTCGAGGACCTGAAGGCCAAGATTTACAAGCCGATGGAGCACTACAAGATCTACCGTAACGAGGTTGTTGCAGGTTCGGTCAACCCGAACTTCATCAATCCCAGGCAAGGTCTGGACCGCTTGCAGAAATTGATGGATGAGTACTGCGGCGGCGTGACGGTCAGCTACATGACGAACGAAAAGCTGCTCAACATCGGCCTCAAGAAAATGAAGGTTCTTGAAGAAGATCTTGAGAAGCTTGCAGCCGAGGATTTCCATGAACTGCTGCGCGCCTGGGAACTCAGGCACCGCGTGCTGACCTCCGAGAGCGTGTTTCAACACACGTTGTTCCGCAAGGAAACCCGTTGGCCCGGCTATTACTACCGTGGTGATGTCATGAAACTCGACGACGAGAACTGGCATGTTCTCACCGTGTCCCGTCGTGATCCGAAGACGGGCGAGTACACCATGGAAAAGGCGCCCTGCTACCATTTGGTCGGTGCCGACGAGTGATCGGCCGCCGCGGCGGGGACGCTCCCGTTCCCGCCGCATTTTCAGGAACCCGGGAAGACCAACGCGTGTTCGCGTTGGTCTTCTTTTTCAGTCGCAACTTCCAGGATTTTTGACATGACTAGCGCAGATGACGCTTCGGCCACCGCAAGTTCGCCGATGAACATCATCGAGCACTCCGATGAGGAGATCACGGAATTCGCCCATCCCATGTGGAGCGACCTGATCAAGAGTTCCAACGAGGGTGACTACGGCAAGTTCACCCGTAAATTCTCATACAATCTGGTATTCGGGCTCAATGAGGTCGAAGTGGGCAACCAGTTCGTCAAGAGCGAATTGACCCGGAGCCTTAGCGAGGATTGGGATTTTCTCGGCATCATTCGCCGGGGTGAACACGTCACGGTGCTGTATCGGGTCAGAAGCACCAAGAGGCAAGGTGAATGGCTCGGGCGCATGGTTCTCGGCTACGAGGAAGGGGAAGTGCGGATCTTCGGTGCCTCCATTTTTTGATGCTACGGGCCTTGTGATGACAAACGATGTTATCGAAAACAACAAATATGTTGAATTGACCTACCAGGTTATCGACAGCAAATCGCGCCAGATACTTTCGGCGGTGGAGTTTCCGCTGGGGTACGTCCACGGCGTCAACGAGATCTTGTCGCCCCAGGTGATGGCCGAGCTCGAGGGCAAGTCGCCGGGCGACATCATCGAGGTGCCGATCGACTGCAACGCGATCTATGGTCCCCGCGACGAGTCGCTGGTGATTACCGATCACATTGAAAACGTTCCCGAAGAGTACCGTGAGGTTGGTACTGCCATCCTGATGGAGAACGACAACGGCCAGACCAAGAGCTTTCTGGTCACCAGGGTCGACGACGCAAGCGTGACCATCGATGGTAACAACCCACTGTGTGGTAGGCATGTGATTTTCAAGCTTGAAATTCGCATGGTCCGTGATGCGACCGACGAAGAAATCCAGCACGGAGGGAAGGTTGAAACTGGGCCTGAAATCAGCAGCGGGCGCATGAAGCCCATCTGAAGTGCGGATGAACCGTCCCGACCGAGTGTGCCGGAGGGGCCCGGAAGGGCGACGGGGCACGTTGCGGGGGCGGTAGAAATGATGCCGGAGCTGCAGCGCATGGTTCCTCTGCTCGAGGGCCTTCGTACCGGCGGGGTTCAGGCGCAGCCCGGTCTGTCAGTGAGTTGGGGGGCTGACATCGGCGTTTCCATACCCCCTTTTTCGATTGCAACGAGGTGAATCATGAGTGGACCAGCCCCTAAAAAACGCCCGGAAGTTCCAGATGGCAAGACGCGCTATCTGACGACCCGGCAGAAAGAGCCGACCGAAAAGGGCTACATCGGGTACGACACCATCTGGGAATCGTTCCAGAAAGAGGCCGAATACCAGACGCCCAAACGGCCTTGAGCGCGACGGCCGCGCGAAACCATCAGGGCGCGCGGCCGGCTTTAGCCCTGACGCCGAGGTGTTTGGTGGCTTCAGCGTAGGGCGGAGCGCAGGAGCTCCGGGACGGTCTTCCTGCCGGGCGGGTCGCAATGGTCGATCGTGTGCGAACGGTCCGGAGACGGTACCAGCACGGAGACTCGAATCTTGTACGAGTACAATCCGCTCGACGATCTGGGTGGACAGCCCGCTCAAGGGTTCGGAGCCACCGCCCCGCAGGCGCTTGGAATCTGCCTGCGCTGGCGCAGGGGTGGCGTGGGGCATCACGACTGCCGGGTCGTGCCGCGACCAGGGGCAGTGAGCGAGTCGCCTGGGCTGCGGGAATGGTTCGGCAACGCTGCCAGTAGGCGCCCCTTGACGAAGGCCATCGCACCCGGCGAGTTGCTGCCGGATTGGGATGATGACCTGCTCCGCAGCGTTCCTGGAGGGTTCTTCCGGCGGACCCAAGGTCGGATCACCGTGCAACCCAGGGTCGGGCGCTTCTATCCGGGAAATTTCCTTGCCGGGGCGCCGGAGGTTCCCACCGGTGCCGCCGCATTCCGCATCGCCGAGATCAGTCCGGCTGGTGTGATGACCGTCGACTTTAATCACCCGTTGGCGGGGATCGACCTGGAGCTGGAATTGCGCGTGGTCGATATCGACCCACCGGGGAGCCCCCCGGAAGACCTGGGCAGGGCCGCCGTGATGAACGGACCGGGCATGCAGGCGCGCTGGCGTGACCGGCCGACCGATTTTCTCGCCGGCGAGGCCCTGGCCAGGGCCGATGACAGTCCGGATTCCGCCTTTTACGCGGCCCCCAGAATGATCCAGCACCTGGACGCTACCGCCCTGGAGCGAATCCGACACCTCTACCGCAGTGTGGTACCCCGGGGCGGGGCGGTCCTCGACCTCATGAGCAGCTGGACTTCCCACCTTGATGGGGAGGGCGCAGCGCAGCGGGTTGCCGGCCTGGGCATGAATGCGGACGAGTTGGCGGCCAACCCCGTGCTGACCGAGCGGGTGGTGCACGACATGAACACGGATCCCCGGCTGCCCTGGCCCGATGCCAGTTTCGATACGGTGATCTGCACGGTGTCCGTCGAGTACCTCACCAGCCCGGTCGAGGTCTTCCGCGAGATCCGGCGCGTACTGCGCCCCGGCGGTCGCTTCGTGGCAACGTTCTCGAACCGTTGGTTTCCGACGAAGGCGATCGCGGTGTGGGCGGAGCTGCACGAATTCGAGCGCATGGGGCTGGTGCTGGAGTTCTTTCTCCGGGCCGGTGGCTTCACCGGGCTCGGAACCTCCTCGCTGCGAGGGTTGCCGCGTCCTCCCGGCGATCCGTATGCCGACCGCCTGCCTGCGTCAGACCCGGTGTTCGCCGTGTGGGGTGAGGCTCCCTGACGATGCGACTACGCGACGCCTGGGGCTCGGGTTGCCGCGGTGGGGGCCCCGTGAACGGCTGCTTCAGGACGAGGTGGGGGGTGACCTGCGCGGTGGGCCGCGGCGATTGCCCGGCCCGCCCGGACCCCGCCCGCGGCCCCCGCCTCCGCGAGGACCGCCACGGCCACGCTCCTCGGGCTTGCGCCGTGGTCTTGGTGCTGGGCGGTTGAGTTGCTGCGGAAGGTCCTCGGGGTAGAGCATCTCGGTTGGAATGCGGCTGCCCAGGTAGGTTTCGATGTCCGGGAGATAGAACGCGGAGTCCTCGCAGCCGAAGCTGATCGCGTCTCCTGCCGCCCCGGCGCGGCCTGTTCGGCCGATTCGGTGCACGTAGTCCTCGCCCGATTGCGGCAGGTCGAAATTGAAGATGTGGGTCACGTCGGGGATGTGCAGGCCGCGAGCGGCCACGTCGGTGGCCACGAGGTAGGCGTACTGCCCCTCCCCGAACTGCGCCAGCAGTCGCGTGCGCTTGGTTTGCGGCACGTCACCTGAGAGCAGCGCGGCATGAAGATCGTTCGCGTTGAGCCAGTCGCAGACCCGCTCCGCCCAGTGTTTGGTGTTCACGAACACGATGGCCCGCTCGGGCTTCAGCTTTTTTGCCAACCCGATCAGCAGCGGGATCTTCTGGTCGTTGGCGGGATAGTAGATGACCTGGTTGATGTTGTCGGCCGTGACTGTTTCGGCCTCGACCTGCACCTTCTCCGGGTTGTTCATGTGCTCGTACGCCAGTTCCATCACGCGCCAGGACAGTGTGGCCGAGAACAGCATCGACTGGCGTTCCGAGGGTGGGGCGCAGCGGCGCAGCAGATAGCGGATGTCCTTGATGAACCCGAGGTCGAACATGCGGTCAGCCTCGTCGAGGACCACCACCTCGACCCGTTTCAGGCCGAAGACGTGCTGTTTGTGGTAGTCGATGATCCGGCCCGGCGTGCCGATCAGCACGTCGGCACCGGCGCCGAGTTCCTCGCGCTGCTGTTCGTAGCCGGTGCCGCCGTAGGCGAGGGCGAACTTCAGCCCCGTGTGCCTGCCCAGCAGCAGGGCGTCCTTGTGGATCTGTATGGCCAGTTCGCGGGTGGGTGCGAGCACCATCATGCGCACGTCGCTGGCCCGCCTGTCTTCGGCCGGGGGATGGCGCAGCAGGCGATTGAAGGCCGCGACCAGGAAGGCGGCAGTCTTGCCGGTGCCGGTCTGGGCCTGGCCGGCGACGTCGTGTCCGGCTAGCGCGATGGGCAGGGTCTCGGCCTGGATCGGCGTGCAATATTCGAAGCCCGCTTCGCGGACGCCCTGAAGGACGGGTTCCGGAAGGTCGAAGCTTTCGAAGCGGATGCGGGAATTGTCGGCCTCGGTCATGTGTCTCCCATGGGCAGGATACCCGGTAAACTTGAATTTACCCGTGAATCTGGCGGATAGTAAGGGGTAACGGAGGGCGCGCATTCCGTGCCCCGCAGCCAACCGACGAGGATACGGAGTGAGCGAAAACATTCATCATATCTCGGATGCCAGTTTCGAGGACGACGGCCTGAAATCGGACCGGCCAGTACTCGTGGACTACTGGGCCGAGTGGTGCGGGCCCTGCAAGATGATCGCCCCGATCCTTGAGGAGATTGCAGAAGAATACGACGGTAAACTCAGGGTTGCCAAACTCAACATCGACGAAAACCCGGCGACACCCCCGAAATATGGAATCCGCGGTATCCCGACGCTGATGCTGTTCAAGGATGGTGACGTCGAGGCGACCAAGGTCGGCGCGCTGAGCAAATCCCAACTGACCGCGTTTCTCGACCAGCACCTCTGAGGCTCGATCCGGCCGCTTTTTCGCGGCCGGCGACCGTACCCGTTGCACCTTCCATTGTAATAACGCTTGCCTGATCGCTCGGGCTCCCCTATATTCCAGGGGTGCGCCCGGTGGCGGCGCGCCCCGCCCCCCTCAGAAGTCCGCCGCAACCCAGCCGGTTGCAGGGCTATCCCGCATTTACTCACGTCTGAACAGCACCCAATGAACCTCACCGAATTGAAGCAGAACACGGCTGCAGAGCTTGTGGCAATGGCCGAGTCCCAGGGCATCGAGAACATGTCCCGTGCCCGCAAGCAGGACATCATCTTCGCCCTGCTGAAGGCTCACGCCAAGAATGGCGAGCCGATCTTCGGCGACGGGGTGCTCGAGATCCTCTCCGACGGTTTCGGTTTCTTGCGCGGAGCGGACAGTTCCTACCTGGCAGGCCCGGACGACGTCTATGTGTCACCCAGCCAGATCCGGCGCTTCGGCCTGAGGACCGGGGACACCATCTCGGGCAAGATCCGACCGCCCAAGGACAGCGAACGCTACTTCGCGCTGTTGAAAGTCTCCGAGATCAACTTCGAGCCGCCCGAGGCGGCCCGGCACAAGGTGCTGTTCGAGAACCTGACTCCGTTGCACCCGAACCAGCGCATGCGCATGGAGCGTGGCAACGGTTCTACCGAGGACATTACTGCCAGGGTGATCGACATGGTGGCCCCCTTCGGCAAGGGCCAGCGCGGTCTGATCGTGTCGCCGCCGAAGGCCGGCAAGACCCTGATGCTGCAGAACATCGCACAGAGCATCGCCACCAACCACCCCGACAGCTACTTGATCGTGCTGCTGATCGACGAGCGCCCGGAGGAGGTCACGGAGATGACCCGGATGGTGCGTGGCGAGGTCGTGTCCAGCACCTTCGACGAGCCTGCGACCCGTCACGTGCAGGTCGCCGAGATGGTGATCGAAAAAGCGAAGCGCCTGGTCGAGCACAAGCGCGATGTCGTGATCCTGCTTGACTCGATCACCCGACTGGCACGTGCCTACAACACCGTCGTTCCCAGTTCCGGCAAGGTGCTGACCGGCGGTGTCGACGCCAACGCCCTGCACCGGCCGAAGCGTTTCTTCGGCGCGGCGCGCAATATCGAGGAGGGCGGAAGCCTGACCATCCTCGCCACCGCGCTGGTGGACACCGGGTCCAAGATGGACGAGGTGATCTACGAGGAGTTCAAGGGTACCGGCAACATGGAGATCCACCTCGACCGGCGTATCGCGGAGAAGCGGGTGTACCCCGCCATCAACGTGAACCGCTCCGGTACCCGTCGCGAGGAACTGCTGACCGATCCGGATGAACTGCAGAAGCTGTGGATTCTGCGCAAGTTCCTGCACGGCATGGACGACACCGAAGCCATGGAATTCCTGCTGGGCCGCATGCAGTCGTCGAAGACGAACGCCGATTTCTTCGACATGATGCGCCGCGCCTGATCCCGAGCTTTCCGTATGGCCCGCTAGGCGATTTCGACGAATTGCACGATCCGGTCGAGACGCAGGAAGCGGCGCCGGCTCATGGCGTCGCGCAGCAGCAGGTACTCGGCATGGCGCCGGGTACGCAGATCCTCGGGGCGGACGTGCTCGATGTGGCTCATGCCTCTGCCGACCCAGCGCAGGCGCAGTGTGTGTCCATGCAGGATGGCCAGCTCCAGGCGCGAGTACTGCTCGCAATCCATCGGCGAGTAGGTCGGTGCCAGTGTCATTCCCCCTCCCGCCAGACCGCGATCTCGGGGTCCTCACCGGCCCCGGAGTCGACGCGCCGGAAGACGATCGGTGAGCAGCAGACGCTGCAGTCCTCGACCCACTCGCGCTCGCCGCTGACCATGTCTACGCTGGTTTCCCCGGGTTCACCGCACCAGGGGCAGGGATAGCTCACGAATTCAAGGGGCCTCGTCATGGTGCTCCAGGAACATCTCGAGCAGGTCGTTGAGAAAGCGCAGGCCCGGCTCGGTCGCGCGCAGGAAGGCCGGATCCGTATCCAGCAGGCCGCGCGCGCGCGCCCGGGCGAGCACCGGGCGGATGCCTTCCAGCGCCAGTCCCGTGCGTTCCGGGAACCGTTCCGCGGGGACGCCCGCCGTGAGGCGAAGCGCATTGAGCATGAATTCGAAGGGCAGCGACCGTGGCTCGATCGGGGACAGGCTGACGGCACGCGGGTCGCGCAGGTAGGTCTCGGGATGCCGCGGCTTGAGCAGGCGCGTCACCGTCTGCCCGGCCACGTCGGTGACTTTGCCGTGGGCGCCGGCCCCCAGGCCCAGGTAGTCGCCGAATTCCCAGTAATTCCGGTTGTGCCGGCATTCGCTTCCCGCCCCCGCGTAGGCCGAGACTTCATACCGAGTATAGCCCGCGTGTTCGAGTACGCATTGTCCCTGGATAAAGAGTTCGTCGACGATCTCGTCCGCCGGCAGGACCGGAGGACGTGCGGCGAACAGGGTGTTCGGTTCCAGCGTCAGCTGGTACCAGGAGATGTGGCTGGGCCGGGCGGCGATGGCGGTCTCCAGGTCGGCAAGCCCCTGCGCCAGTGACTGGCGGGGGAGTCCGAACATCAGGTCCAAGTTGATTTCGTCGAAGCCGGCCGCTTGCGCCTGTGCGATCGCGGCATGGGCATCGGCATCATCATGAATCCGCCCGATCTCCTGCAGCAGCCCTGGGTCGAAGCTTTGTATCCCCAGGGACAGCCGGTTGATCCCGGCGTCGCGGTAGCCGCGGAAGAAACCACGCTCCGCCGTTCCCGGGTTGGCTTCCAGCGTCACCTCCAGGTCCGGCCGCCAGGGCAGGCGTGCGCGCAGGCCCGACAGGAGTTCGTCGATGGCCTCGGGCGAGAACAGGCTGGGCGTGCCGCCGCCGATGAAGATGCTCTCGAGCCGGCGCCCCCAGACGCGCGGCAGTTGGGCCTCCAGATCCAGCAGCAGGGCGTCCACGTAGGCCCGTTCGGGCAGATCCCCGCGCTGCTCGTGCGAGTTGAAGTCGCAGTAGGGGCACTTGCGCACACACCAAGGCAGATGAACGTACAGCGCCAAGGGCGGTGGCTGGCGCAGTTCCAGCGTCGCGCCTGGGCCCTGTGCAGCTGACGGAGTGCTCTTCATGCGCGGTCGTGCTCGGTCCTGACTCTCGGCTATGCCGACGTTCAGGTGGCACCGGGCCGCTGCCGCAGGCGTTCAGCCATGCTGCGCACGGCCTGGCCGCGGTGGCTGAGCCGGTTCTTCTCCGCGTCGGGGAGTTCCGCGGAGGTGCAGCCGAATTCGGGCAGGTAGAAGACCGCGTCGTAGCCGAAACCGCGGCTCCCCGCCGGGGCCGACGCCACCCGGCCCTCCCAGGTGCCCTCGGCCAGTATCGGGGAGGGGTCATCGGCATGGGCCAGGAAGGCCATCACGCAACGAAACCGCGCCGTACGCCGTTCCGGTGGGACATCGTGCAGGGCCGCCAGAAGCTTCTCGTTGTTCTGGCGGTCATCTCCCTCTGGCCCCGAGTAGCGCGCGGAGTAGATGCCCGGCTGGCCCTGCAGGTAGTCGACTTCGATCCCCGAGTCGTCCGCCAGCGCGGGCAGTCCGGTGTGGCGAGCGGCGTTGCGGGCCTTCAGGATCGCGTTCTCGACGAAAGTCAGCCCGGTCTCCTCGCATTCCTCGACCTGCCAATGCGACTGCGGCACGACCTCGAGACCGATCGGTCCGAGCAGTTCGGTGAGTTCGCGGATCTTTCCGGCGTTTCCGGATGCCAGCACGACGCGTTTCATGTCCTTTGAGGGTCCTGAGTGGATTGTAATTTTTCGTTCCTATTGGCCCAGGGTCTCCCGCTGCCGGGTCATGATCTCGCGGATACCCTTTTCCCCCAGTTCCAGCATCGCATCGAGTTCATCGCGGCGAAAGGCGTGTCCCTCGGCGGTGCCCTGGATCTCGATGACACCGCCGGCCTCGTTCATCACCAGGTTCATGTCGGTTTCGGCCTGGGAGTCCTCGTCGTAGTCGAGATCCAGCACCGGGACGCCCTGGTAGATTCCCACGGAAATCGCAGCCAGTTGTCCGTGCAGCGGGTTTTTCTTCAGCAGGCCCTTCTTCAGGCAGTGATTCACCGCATCACAGAGTGCAACATAACCACCGCTGATCGCCGCCGTGCGGGTGCCGCCGTCGGCCTGCAGCACGTCGCAGTCGACGATGATCTGCCGCTCACCCATGGCCTCGAGATCGACCACCGCGCGCAGGGCACGCCCGATCAGGCGCTGGATCTCCAGGGTGCGGCCGCCCTGCTTGCCGCGCGCGGACTCGCGCACCATGCGATCATGGGTGGCGCGGGGCAGCATCCCGTACTCGGCGGTGACCCAGCCGCGACCCTTGCCCTTCAGAAAAGGCGGCACCCGGGTCTCGACCGTGGCGGTGCAGAGCACGCGCGTGTCGCCGAACTCGACCAGTACGGAGCCCTCGGCATGGCGGGTGAAATGACGCGTGAATCGAACCAGGCGCATCTGGTCCGGCTGGCGGCCGCTGGGGCGCATGGGCTTTCCTCGAGGGTTGAATGAGCCGCGCAGTATACGGGAGCCGAGGGGCGCACGCGTCTACAATGGGTGCCCAGGTCCCCCACCCAACCGCAAGGACATCTTCATGATCGCCAGCATGACAGGCTTCGCAAGCCACGATACCGAGGCCGAGGGGCAATCCCTGGCCTGGGAGATCAGGAGCGTGAATCATCGTTACCTGGACCTTCGCGTTCAGCTGCCGGACGCCCTGCGGGCGCTGGAGACGGACGTGCGTGCCCGGCTGCAGCAGTCCCTGGGCCGGGGCAAGGTCGACGCCGTGCTGCGGCTGGAGAGCCCGGGAGAGGATGCGGTCGTGCGTTTCGATCCGGTGCGTGCCAAGGCCCTGGTCAAGACCATCCGCGAGATCGACCAGCTGATGGTGAACGGAGCCCGGGTATCGGCGCTGGATATCCTCACCTGGCCCGGGATCATCCAGCGTGACGCGGCGCTGGACCCCGATGTTCTGCGTGCCGCGGTGCTGGAGGCGCTGGGCGGGGCCATCGCGGACCTGCGCGCGATGCGTGCCGCAGAAGGCGAGGCCCTGCGCCGGACGCTGGAGACGCGCCTCGATGCCTACAGCGGTCTGATCCGGCAACTGCGCGAGAGGCGCACGGCAATCGTGGAGGAGCAGCGCGAGCGCCTGCGCGCCCGGATCGCCGAGCTCGATCTCACCCTGGATCCGCAGCGTCTGGAGCAGGAGGTCGCGTTGCTGGCGCAGCGCCTGGATGTGGACGAGGAACTGGACCGGCTCGATGGCCATGTCGCCGCGATGCGCGAGATTCTCGACCGCGATGAACCCGTGGGCCGGCGGCTGGACTTCCTGATGCAGGAGTTCAACCGCGAGGCGAACACGCTGGGCTCGAAGTCGCACGATCTCGAGACCACCCGTGTCGCGATGGAGATGAAAGTGCTGACCGAGCAGATGCGCGAGCAGGTCCAGAACATCGAATGAAACCCCGACAGCCTGTCGGGCGGCTCCTTGAAAATGCTGCCGCAACCCCCAGATATCTGTCATGCAAATAGACCGATACTGATTGGAGGTGAACCCATGACCCTGATGCGTTACGAACCCTGGAGCCTGCTGAACCAGTTGTCGCGCGAACTGGAGCGTCTGAACGATACCGGCGGCCGTGAGGAGCAGGCGATTACCGCTGACTGGAGCCCCGCGGTGGACATTCGCGAGGAATCCGATGGCTACGTGCTGCATGCCGATCTCCCCGGTGTGGACCCGAAGGACATCGAGGTGCACATGGAGAACGGCGTGCTCACCATCCGCGGCGAGCGCCGGCACGAGAGCAAGGAAGAGCGCGAGAACTACAAGCGCGTCGAGCGCGTTCGCGGAAGCTTCTTCCGGCGCTTCGCATTACCGGACACCGCTGACTCCGACAATATCTCCGCGCGCTGTCAGAATGGAGTGCTGGAAGTCAGGATTCCGAAGCAGGCCAAGGTACAGCCCCGCCGGATCTCGGTGGAAGGCTGACCCACCTGCAGGATGCTGCGCTAAGCAGCGCGCCGCCCGGGTCACCCGGGCGGCGCGCCTCGACTTGTCTGTCCGGTCGGGGGCATCATCGCCGGGGCGGTGGAGGCTGCCCTTCGACACATCATCCACACCTTCGGGCTGACGGGACCGGCTATGGAATTCAAGGACTACTACAGGATTCTGGGCGTGCCGCGCTCGGCCAGCCAGGATGACATCAAGAAGGCCTACCGCCGGCTTGCGCGCAAATACCATCCGGACGTCAGTTCGCAGTCCGATGCCGAGGCCCGCTTCAAGGAAATCAACGAGGCGAACGAGGTCCTGTGCGACCCCGAAAAGCGTAGCGCCTATGACCGCCTGGGCGCGAACTGGCGCGCCGGGCAGGACTTCCGGCCGCCCCCGGGCTGGGCCGGCAACGGCGGCGGGCACGCCGGCGGGCAGGGTTTCGACGGTTTCTCCGACTTCTTCGAATCCCTGTTCGGTGCGCGCGCCGGAGGCCGTCGCCGCAGCCCCGGTTTTCAGATGCGCGGTGCCGATCGATCGGCCATTGCCGAGATCACGCTGGACCAGGCCCTGCAGGGCACCGAGGTCACCGTGAACGGCGGGTCCGGCGGGTCCCGGCGCGTGCGCATCCCGCCGGGCGCGCACAATGGCACGCGTCTGCGCGTGCGCGGGCAGGGCGACCCCGGCGCCGGTGCCGGTTCCGCCGGAGATCTGCTGTTGGAGATTCGGGTCCGGCCGGACCCGCGGTACCGGCTGGAGGGCCGGGATCTGCATCGGGACCTGCCGATTACGCCCTGGGAGGCGGCGCTGGGAGCGACCATCGAAGCGCCGACCCCGCAGGGGCCGGTGCATCTCAAGGTTCCGGCCGGGACGCAGTCCGGCAAGGTCATGCGCCTGAAGGGCCGCGGACTTCCGGGAAAGACGCCCGGGGATCTCTTCCTGCGGCTGATGATCGAGGTGCCGCCCGTGGAAGAGGCCGGCCAGTGGTACGAGGAGATGGCGAAGAACTCCGATTTCCGGCCCAGGGCGCGGTTGCGCCCCTGAATCCTGGCGGGGTCAGGTGCCGGGCGTGTTGTTTTCCACCCAGCGCTCGCTGCCGTCGCTAAGGCGTTCGCGTTTCCAGAACGGCGCCTCGTGCTTCAGGCGCTCCAGGATCTCGGCGCAGGCGTCGCGCGCGGCCACGCGATGCGCGGACCAGACGGCCACCAGCACCAGGGTGTCGGCGGGGTCGATCGAACCGACGCGATGCGCGACCTCGCAGGTGATCGAGGGCCAGCGGGATTCCGCCTCGGCGACGATGCGTTCGAGTTCGCGTTCGGTCATGCCCGGGTAGTGTTCCAGGAACATGCCGCGGATTTCCTGCGCGGCGTTGAAATCGCGCATGCGCCCGACGAAGACGCTGGCGGCTCCCAGCTTCTCCATCGGCAGCCCCCGCTCCCGCTCCCGGACCACGGACCAGGGGTCGAAGGGCTCGGAAAACAGGCGAACGCCCATCGCTTAACCCCCGGTGACCGGCGGGAAGAAGGCGACTTCATCCCCATCTGCGATCGCGCTGTCGAGGCGCGCGTGGCTTTGGTTCACGGCCACCATCAACCGTGGCGGCGGCGCCTCGCGATGCAGGTGCCGCCACAGGTCGGCGACGGTATCGATCCCCTCCGTCGCGGCGACCTGGTCGCCGTCGCGCCCCAGATCCTCGCGGAGACGGGCAAAATATTGAACGTTGATCGTCACGATAAGGCCCTACACATGGACGAGACACTCCCGCATTATACCGCCATGAATGACCTCACTCATTTCGACCCTGCCGGACAGGCGCATATGGTCGATGTCGGCATGAAGCCGGTCAGCCATCGGGTGGCCGTCGCCGAAGGCTGCATCGTCATGCTGCCGGAGACCGCCGCGCGGATCCGCGCCGGGGATCACCGCAAGGGTGATGTCCTCGGCGTGGCCCGGATCGCCGGGATCATGGGCGCCAAGCGCACGGGGGATCTGATTCCGCTGTGCCATCCCATCGGGCTCAGCCGGGTCGCGCTGGAACTCGAGGCGGGCGCCGATCATGTCCGGGTGCAGGCGACCTGCGAGGTCCAGGGGCAGACCGGTGTGGAGATGGAGGCGCTGACGGCGGTCAGCGTGGCCCTGCTGACCATCTACGACATGTGCAAGGCCGTCGATCGTGGCATGCGTATCGAGGGTGTGCGATTGTTGGAGAAGCATGGGGGACGTAGCGGCAGCTGGTTCGCGCAGCCCCAGGTCGGAGAAGAGAGATGAAATGGATTCTGCGCTTGCTGGGGCTTCTCGGCATCGTGGTGCTGCTGGTGGTCATCGTCGGCGTCTACCTGGCCGTGACCTTCGATCCCAATGCCTACAAGGATCGGATCGAGGACAAGGTGGCCGAGGTCACGGGACGCGAGTTGACCCTCGCCGGCAGCATCGAACTGACGCTGTTCCCGTCGCTTGGCCTGCGCCTCGAAGATGTTCGCCTGGCCAATGCCCAGGGCTTCAACGAGACGCCCTTCGCCGAAGTCCGGGTGGTCGATGTCGCGGTGGCGGCACTGCCCCTGATCCGCGGCGAGATCGAGGTGCAGCGGATCGAGGCCGACGGCGTCAGCATCTACCTGGCAAGGGACGCGCAGGGGCGCAGCAACTGGGACGACCTGATCGAGCGGGCGGAGGAGGCCCGCAGGGATGTGGTCGAAGAACACGACAATGGCGGCCCCGGCCGCGCGCGTGCGGCTTTCGACGAAATCCAGATCGCCGGGCTGGAGGTGACCGACCTGAGGCTGGAGTGGGACGATCGCCAGGACGGTGCGCGCGTGGTGCTCGCGCCGATGAACCTCGTCGTGCGCGAGTTCCGGCCGGGCATGGAAACCCCGGTGAAGCTCGACGGATCGATGCGGATCGAGGGGCAGGATGTTGAGCCGATCGAGTTGGACCTGCAGCTCGCAGGTCTGTTGAACGCGGATCCCGTGGCGAACCGTTATGCCCTGCGCCGGGTTCAGTCGAAATTCGACCTGCGGCATCCGGCGCTGGAGCCGGAGGTCAGTGCACGGCTCGAGACGGATCTCGTGCTCGACCTGAGGGATTCGGTGGCCCGGGTCGAGCGCCTGTCCGCGCACCTCTCGGACCTGCATCTCACGGGGCTGATCGAGGCGCGTGGGATCGGCGAGGAGGCGCTCGAACTGCACGCCGAGCTTCGCAGCAACACCTTCAATCCGCGTACGGTGCTCGAGAATCTGGGGCTGCAGCCTCCCGATACCGCCGACCCGGACGTTTTCAACCGTGTGGCCCTCGACCTCTCGGTGTCTGGTGGAACGGAGCGCCTGACGGTGAACCCGCTGCTCATCACCCTGGACGACTCCAGCCTTCGTGGCGAGGGCGGGGTGGATCTGTCCGGGCCACGGCCGATGATCCGCTTCGATCTGCGGGGCGACCGGCTCAACTTGGACCGGTATCTGCCTCCGGAGGTCGAGCAGGCGCGTGTTCCCGAGGTGCCGGGCGAGATCGCGAAGGCCGATATCCCGATCGACCTGCCGGCGGAACTGATGCGAGCCTTCGACATCGACGGCAGCCTGAGCTTGGGCAGCCTGACATTGTTGGGCCTGACGCTCGAGGGCATCGAGATGAAGCTCCGCGCCCGTGACGGAGAGTGGCGCATGGATCCGCTGACCGGCAGCGGCTACGAAGGACGCCTGGAGAGCCATCTGACGGTCGATGCGCGTCAGGACGTTCCCCGCTATGCCGCCAGGGTTCGGCTCGAGAACATCGCCATCGGCGCGTTGCTGGAGGCCCTGTGGCAGGATGACTCGCGGCTGCTCGGAACCGGCAATGTCGCCCTTGCGATCGATGCCGTCGGCGCCAGCGTCGATGCGCTCACGTCGAGCCTGAATGGCACGGGGGAGCTGCGCTTCACCGACGGTGCGGTGCGGGGCATCAACGTCGCGCGCATCATCCGCCACGCGGATGCCCGCCTGCGGGGCGAGACGCCGGAGGACGACGGTGAGCCGAACGAGACCGACTTCACAGAGCTCAGCGGCAGCTTTCGCATCGAGAATGGCGTGGTACGCAACGATGATCTGGTCGCCAGCTCGCCGCTGCTGCGGGCCGCCGGGCGTGGCTCGGCCGATCTCCCTGAACAGACGATGGATTACCGGGTGGACACCACTCTGGTGGCGACCATCGAAGGCCAGAGCGGGCGCAGCCTCGAGGATCTGCGCGGCGTGAACCTGCCGATACGCATCACCGGCGCGTTTTCCGAACCGCGTTTCCGGCTGGATCTCGAGGACGTCGTCCGGGAGCGCGTCGATGAACGGGTACGGCGGGAGACGGAGCGACTGCAGGAGCGGCTGCTCGAGCGGCTCGGCGTGGGCGATTCCGATGGCCCGAACGACACGGATGCGCGCGAAGCGGGGCCTTCCGGTTCACGCGGCGTCGATGAGGCGCTGGACCAGTTGCGTGAGCGAGG
>SKJG01000114.1 GCA_007116035.1 Thioalkalivibrio sp. | reverse complement strand
TCGTTTCACCGGCGGGCACCAGGTGGTAGACGCCGGCCCCCATGGACGTGGATGCCCCCCGCCGGACCACCTGTCGGAGCACGTGGGCGGTGACGTCGGCGATCAGTTCGCCCCCCGTGGGTGCCCCAAACTGGTCGTCGACCACGGTCAGGCGCTCGCGTTCCGCCGCCAGGCGCAGCATCGTTTTCGCAAAGTTGCCGCCACGCGCGGCGTAGACCCAGCTGGTCCGGAATATCACGTACCGGTCGCCGGCGGCGGCAATCCGCTGCTCGCCCTCCAGCTTGGTCGATCCGTAGACACTCAGTGGCCCGGTGGGATCGTCTTCCGCCCAAGGCGCGGAGCCGCTGCCGTCGAAGACGTAGTCGGTGGAATAATGCACCAGCCAGGCCCCTGTCGCCTGCGCGATCTCTGCGAGCACACCCGGTGCTTCGGCATTGATTGCCTGCGCCAGTTCCGGCTCGCTCTCGGCCCGGTCCACCGCGGTGAAGGCCGCGGCGTTGACGATCACATCCGGGCGCAGGCCTCGAACGGCTGCGCGCAGACCGTCCAGGTCGGCCAGATCGCCGGAACCGCCGTCGGGCAGCACGCTGTTGCGGTCCAGCGCAATCACTTCACCCAGCGGGGCCAGGCTTCGCTGCAGCTCCCAGCCGACCTGCCCGTTCCGGCCCAGCAGGAGCAATTTCACGCCGGACCCGATCCCGCCGCCTCGGCGCCGTAGTGCAGGTTCACCCAATCCCGGTAGGCCCCGCTCTGCACCTGGGCCACCCACTCGGGATGGTCGAGGTACCACTGCACGGTTCGCCGAAGCCCTGTCTCGAAGGTCTCGGACGGCTTCCAGCCGAGTTCGCGGGCGATCTTCCGGGCATCGATCGCATAGCGCCGGTCGTGACCCGGGCGGTCGGTCACGTGGCGGATCTGGCGCGCATAGGACTGGCCATCCGCGCGCGGCCGCAACTCGTCCAGCCACTCACAGACCGCGTGCACGATCTCGAGGTTGGGCTTCTCGTTCCAACCACCGATGTTGTAGACCTCGCCGGGCACGCCCGCCGCCAGCACCCGGCGCACCGCGCTGCAGTGATCCTCCACGTACAGCCAGTCGCGCACCTGCTGGCCATCGCCGTATACCGGCAGCGCATCCCCGGCCAGTGCGTTGACGATCATCAGCGGGATCAGCTTCTCCGGAAACTGGTAGGGCCCGTAGTTGTTCGAGCAGTTGGTGGTGAGCACCGGCAGACCGTAAGTATGGTGGTAAGAGCGCACCAGGTGATCGCTGGCGGCCTTGCTCGCGGAATAGGGGCTGTTGGGGGCGTAGCAAGTGGTCTCGGTGAACGCCGGGTCCCCGCGTCCGAGCGTCCCGTAGACCTCGTCCGTGGACACGTGCAAAAAGCGGAAGGCATCCTTGTCCGGGCCCGTCAGGCCGAGCCAGTGCGCGCGAGCCGCCTCGAGCAGCCGGAAGGTGCCGGTCACGTTGGTCTCGACGAAGGTCTCGGGGCCGTGGATCGAGCGATCCACGTGCGACTCCGCCGCGAAGTGCACCACTGCTCGGGGCCGGTATTCGGCGAACAGACGCTCCAGAAGGGCCCCGTCCAGGATGTCGCCGTGCTGGAAACGATGCAGCGGCGAGTCCGCCAGCGACTGCAGGTTGGCCAGGTTCCCGGCGTAGGTCAGTGCATCAAGGTTCAGCACCGCCTCGTCACGGTTGCGGCACCACTGCAGAACGAAGTTGGAACCGATGAACCCCGCTCCACCTGTGACCAGTATCATGAACGCCTTCCTTTCCTTGCGGCCGCGCAGTGGCCCATGGTGCATGCAGGAACCCGCGACTACAGCCAACCCGCGCCTCCGTGTCAAGCGCGCTCGAACGCGCCACCGGGGTCGGACCAAGCCAAGCCATTGACTTAGCTTGAAAACACGCCATTTCGCGACCGAATAAGGCCTTAGAGTCCCATTTTTGGCACCAAAAAGGCTGTGATAAAGCTCAGGGTCGCGATCCCTGTTCTCCGATTGAGAACAGTGCGCCTAAATGTCCGGTTCAGCCCAATGGTGAGATCCGCCACGGTTGACCCCGCGGCAACGATTGGGGCGATACGCGCACCGTGCCTGGAGCCGCATTTTCGGCACCAAAAATGGTCCGTCAAGACTGGAATTGGGGTGTTTCTTGAGCCATGATTATATGGTTATCAATAGCTTGCCTTGGTCCAACCCCGCGCCCCCCGCGCCCCGCCCCGTCCACCGGCCCAGACAGTTTGATGCCCGATCTCGGCGTCCATCCTGGGGGAATCACGGCCGTCGATCTCCGCGGTTACGCCCACCACGCGGCGTTCAGAGGGCGCGAGATCGTGCTGTTCGAAGCCCTTTTGACTGCAGAACGATGGCTCTTGCTACCATGACTGGCGTCAGCATCAACGGGAAAAAGGAAATAGACATGACAGAGACCACCGAGCACACCCTGCCCATCCAGCAGATGGCTCGTGACAACGACGAATTTCGCAAGGTGATCTGGACCGGCGACGAAACCCAGGTCGTGCTGATGGCGATTCCGGAAGGCAACGAGATCGGCGGCGAGGTCCATGAGGGCCACGACCAGCTGCTGTTTTTCGTGACCGGTCGGGGTAGGGCGAAGATTGGCGATCACGAGATGGATGTCGCCGAGGGCGATTTGAGTATTGTCCCCTCGGGCATGTACCACAACTTCAGGAATACCGGCACCGGAATGCTGAAGCTGTTCACGACTTACAGTCCGCCTGAGCATGAACCCGGCACCGAGCACGTCACCAAGGCCGACGCGGAGTAACGAGCGACAGACTCACTCCGGAAACGACACCCGTCGGACGACCCGTGGGCAAGCGGCGCGCCAACGACGCTCCGCCGTTGCACGCGCGCCGGACCCGCCTGCGCGGCACGTGCACGACCGCGGTCGCGGCCGTGAAGCCCACTCCCCTTGGTTCCGGCCGCTGGGGCGTATGCGAAGCAAACAGTCGATCCTGCTATTTCCCGACGGGGGGACGAAGAAATGCACTACATGCCCCTGCTGCCTGCAATTGCACTGGGGCTTCTGCTCGCTGGGTGCCAGCCCAACGATGCTGATTTGCGGGAACCGAGCGTGATGTATCGGGCGTGAAGAAGGCGAAGAGGCCTGGGACGAAGCACAAGAGACCCGGGATGCGGCACGCGAATATTCCGGAGAAACCTGGGCCGAGGGCCGCGACCCGGCCGAAGACGCCTGGTCCGACGCGGCGGCCGCCTGGGAGCGCCGCACCAACAGCGAAATGCCTGGGGAGTGTGCAGGTCGGGAAACTACGCCGGCAAACGGTGTCGAACGGAAGCATGATTTGAGCTCGTACCATGACATCCACTGAGGCGCTGGCTTGTGAAAGTTGACCCGATGCGGCACAGATTCCGCCGCCTCGACCCGCCGTCTCTGCTCAGCATCGGAGGCCTGTACAGAGCCCTGGCCGGGCTCGCGTCGGCGCAAATGAAGCGCAACCGGAGGCTTTGACGTGATCAAAATGTACTCCAAGCGACTGATGCTGCCGTTTGTCGGCGTGGTCCAGATCGCCGAGGTGGACAAGGCACGGGCCCTGAGCTTGGACGGCGACTACTGGTCGATTCAGTACCGGCTACCGACAAACCCGCAGGAGCTGACCGGCAGACAAAGGGTCAATCCGGGGTCCAGCTACACCCGCATCGTCGGGTATAACCACGCCACGGTTGCAACCATCCGGCAGGGCCGACTGGAGCATCATCCTGTGCATCCCGCTCTGGATCTCGATGCAGTCCGCTCCGCCAGCAACCGGCTCTTCGAAGCGGTGACCGTTGCACGCCTTCCTTTTGAGGCGGCGGACCGTTACGAGTATTGGCTCCTGGACCCCCGGGACGAAACGCCGCTCGCGCTTCTTTACACCTGTGTGGAAGAGCAGGAACGGGCACTCACGCCCCCGCACGCTGAATGGCACCCCATGCCTGCCGCGGAACTGCACGTGGAGCCTCCCGAACCACCGCAGTCATTCTATGTGCCACCCGTCAACTATCGCGTGGAAAGAATGGTCGCGGAGCGTGCTGGCGCAAAACCTCGGACTGCCTGGTTCGAGCGCGAGGACCCGGCCGAGGGCGATTTCCCACCCTGCCTGCTCCGGGAAGACTGGCAGGACGATAAGCAACAGGTGCTTTGCGATCTCTACATCTCTAGGCTCGCACCACGTCTCTTGATGATTCATGGCCTTTCACGTGCCGTGCGCCATCGCTTGGAACAGTGTGCGCGAGAGCACGTTTTTGAGGTCGAGCGGTTTTATAGCCTCTATCCCGAGGTGGTCGATCATCGGCCCTTGACTGCCGCACGGGTCGAGGCCCGCATGCGCCGGGCCAACTCGTAGCCAAGTCGAGCCCTGGTGTGGACACCCCGGACAACACACGCAGCCACGCGGTGATGAACCAGATGCCCGCCGATCCCGGCGACGAAGTCTTTGCAGTCTCGCCGCCTTTGCTGATGGATCACCGCAACGCGGAATCGCGTAGTCCCCTGCCAGAGTGCCTCGGTGCGCTGACGTCAGGCCAACGGAACAACACCACACGTGCTTCCGTTTCCGGCATCCCGGCTGCGAGGCACCTGGCCGCCACGCACTGTTGCCGCAACTGCGACGAGCCATCCCGAAAGAAAAACACCTAAGGAAATCTTCCCAGCTATCTGCTAGCTTACGTTGATGATCGACTTTCACCCGAGCTGAGCCCCAGGAGATCGCATCGTGGACGACCTGATCAAGCGCCGTTATCCGGAAAATCCCGATGAGATTCAACCGCGGCAGACACTCGACAGCGGGACTCCGTCCATCCGACGAATATCCGGCGGGGCGCCCCTGCGCTGGCTGTCAGAGGGCTGGAAAGATCTTTGGAGGGCACCGGTGGCCTTGCTTCACGGGTTCCTCGTCACCGCCCTCGGTCTGGGGCTTCTCTGGCTCTCCTGGGGCCAACCATGGCTCAGTATGGCGCTGATATCCGGATTTCTGCTGGTGGGTCCCGCGTTGGCGGTGGGGGTTAACGAACTCGCCCGCCGGGTGGAACGCGGGGATCGGGATAACCTGGGGATCGGACAATGCCTCGGAGCCGTGCCGGCGCTGGGTTCGTCCCTATGGCTGTTCGCGGCACTGTTGGCTGTCCTGTTCCTGTTCTGGACCGGCTTCATGGCCCTCTGGATCGGCGTGATGAATGTCGGCGACCTTGGCCAGCCCGGGAGCCTGGGAGAACTGCTCGGAACGATGCTGGCCAGCTCCCGGGGCATCATTTCCCTGATCGGGGTGGTGGTGGCGGGTGCAGCTCTGGCCGTCGTCGCCTTCGCGCTTGCCGTGGTCACGGTACCCGCGATGCTGGATCGCCGCGCGGGGGTGGTGGACGCTATGGCGATTAGCTTGAAGGCTTTCAGCCGAAACCCGGGTCCGATGCTGATTTGGGCGGCGTTGCTGACCGCCCTTTTCGCCCTGTCAGTGCTGACCGCCCTTGTCGCGCTGATCGTGGTCTTTCCCTGGATCGGATTCGCCATGTGGCATGGCTACCGTGAGACTGTGGCGCACGAAGACGATTTGATGACCCCTAGCGAGCCAACACCCGTCGCTGCGTAGCCCCTATGACACATCCCCCCCTGATCCGGCCTGGCCTGCGGGATCAGGTGGGATTTCCGGCAGTTGGATCCACCTGGAGAATTCCATGACGAAATTGAACGCCCTGATACTGGTCACCCTGGTGGCCTTGTTCACCGCTGCACCGCTGCAGGCCGATGACGAGGCCATGAAGACCGTCAAGGAACTCCACGAGGAGCGGGTGGCGCTGGAAGGCAAGCAGGTGACGATTCAAGGCGAGGTCGTGAAGGTCAATGCAGGCGTCATGCAGCGCAATTTCATGCATATTCAGGACGGCTCAGGTGATGCTCTCGACGAGACCAACAATCTCGTTATCACCACGCAGGACCATGCCGCCGTTGGCGACAAGGTCAGAGTCACCGGGACGGTCGTGGTCGACCAGGACTTCGGCTTCGGCTACCACTATCCGCTGCTCATCGAGCAGGCCAGCGTCACTCAATCCGAATAGAGTCCTTGCCCGGCGTTCAGACTGCGGCAGGTTGCGAGCTCTTGATCCGTACTCCGGGATCTGATTCGCTGGATCCATTCACACCCGTCGATTCTGTCCCCCGCTACCCCGGCTGGCAGCCCGGCCGGGGCCTCAACTCAGCCTCGGTTGCGTACCCGAGCCAACCGCATTGGCCGCAGCAGCAACAACAGGGCGATGCCCGCCACCACGATGGGCAGGAG
>SKJG01000015.1 GCA_007116035.1 Thioalkalivibrio sp. | reverse complement strand
TTCGGCATCGCGCTCGGCGTGTCGACCAGCTTCGTGTTCCTGTTCGTGCTGTTCGGCGCCCTGCTGGAGCGGGCCGGCGCCGGTGGCTATTTCATCCGGGTCGCCTTCTCGCTGCTGGGGCATCTGCGCGGCGGGCCCGCCAAGGCCGCAGTGGTCGCGTCGGGGCTTACCGGGGTGGTTTCCGGCTCCTCCATCGCCAACGTGGTGACCACCGGCACCTTCACCGTGCCGCTGATGAAGCGTACCGGCTTCTCGAGCGCCAAGGCCGGCGCGGTGGAAGTGGCAAGCTCGGTCAACGGCCAGCTGATGCCGCCGGTCATGGGCGCGGCCGCTTTCCTGATGGTCGAATACGTGGGCATCCCCTACGTAGAGGTGATCAAGCACGCGTTCCTGCCGGCACTGATCGCCTACATCGCGCTGCTCTACATCGTGCACCTGGAGGCGATGAAGGCCGGCTTGCAGGGTCTGCCCCGGCGCCACCCGACGGGCCCGGCGCGCAGCCTGTTGAACCTGGGCCTGTCAGCCAGCGGCCTGCTGGTGCTCGCCGGGCTCGTCTACTACGGCCTGGGCTGGATCAAGACGGTCGCCGGCGATCACTCCTTCTGGTTGATCGGGGCATTGATCGGAGCCGCCTACCTGCTGCTGCTGTGGCTGGCCAGCCGGGTCCCCGATGCGGGAGCGGAGCTGGACCCGAACATCACAGAGGTTCCGGATCCCGGACCGACCATCCAGGGCGGCCTGCACTTCCTGCTGCCCGTGGTCGTGCTGGTCTGGGCACTGGTGGTGGAACGACTGTCGCCCGGTCTCTCCGCGTTCTGGGCCGTCCTGTTCCTGGTCGGAATCCTGTTGACCCAGCGGCCATTGACCGCGTTCTTCCGCGGCCAGGGACACTATCGGCGCGCCGTTGCCAACGGGATCGTGGAACTCGGGGACGGCCTGGTGCAGGGGGCGCGCAACATGATCGGGATCGGCGTCGCGACCGCTGCCGCGGGGATCATCGTCGGGACGGTGGCGATGACCGGCATCGGCCTGGTGATGACGGACCTCGTCGAGCTGCTCTCCGGCGGCAACCTGATGCTGATGCTGCTGCTGACCGCAGTGATCTGCCTGGTCCTCGGTCTCGGACTGCCCACCACCGCGAACTACATCATCGTAGCGACGCTGATGGCGCCGGTGATCGTGGACCTCGGAGCACAGAACGAGCTGTTGATCCCGCTGATCGCGGCGCACCTGTTCGTGTTCTACTTCGGGATCATGGCCGACGTCACGCCGCCGGTGGGGCTGGCCTCCTTCGCCGCTGCCGCCGTGGCCCGCGCAGACCCGATCCAGACTGGCATCCAGGCGTTCTGGTACAGCCTGCGCACCGTGACGCTGCCCTTCGTGTTCGTGTTCAACACCCAACTGCTGCTGATCGGCGTCGACAGCTTGTGGCAACTGGGCCTGACCTTCTTCGGGTCGCTCGCGGGCATCCTGGTCTTTGCCGCCGCCACCCAGCACTTCCTGCTGGTGCGCAACCGCGTCTGGGAGACCGCGCTCCTCTTGCTGGTCGCGCTGACGCTGCTGGTGCCCGGCGTGTGGATGGACCGCATCCACACGCCGCTGACCTCCCTGCCCGCCACCGAAATCGAAGCCGTCGCCGAGGCGGCGCCGGCCCAGGGCCACCTGCGCCTGGAGGTGTCGGGTTACGACCTGGACGGACAGGAAGTCACGCGCCGGGTGATGCTGCCGCTGGGCGATCCAGCCTCCGGACGCGAGCGGCTGACCGACGCGGGCCTCGGCCTGATGGTGCTCGGCGACCAGGTCAACATCAGCTTCGTGCGCTTCGGCAGCCCCGCCGAACGCCTCGGCGTCGAAGGCGGATCGCAGGTGACCGCCGTCTTCGTACCCGCAGACCGTCCTGCTCCCGAGTGGTTCTTCGTCCCCGCCCTGCTGCTGCTGGCCGTCGTGGCCCGCAACCAGCAGCGCCGAAGAAGACACGCCGCATGAAGTTCACCCTGCACACCCCAGCGCACCGCGACGCCCGTCGAGTGTGCGTCCGGCAGGCTGTTGCGGCGGAGTCCCGGTCCGCGGGTGTCGGCAGCAGGGATGCTGCCGTCAAGCCTGCAGGGATGTATTTACGGCGTCCCGCGGACCGGGACACCGTCGCAACAGCCGGGACCAAAGCCGTGAAGCTGGGACGCGGTCAATCCTCCATGCGGAAACCGATCTTGATGGTCACCTGCCAATGCGCGATGGCGCCTTCCTCGATGTGGCCGCGGGTCTCGACCACCTGAAACCAGTCCATGTGGCGGATGGTCTTCGCGGCCCGGGCCACCGCCACGCGAATGGCCTCATCGGTGCCCGTGGTCGAAGAACCGGTCAGTTCGATGGTCTTGTAGACGTGGTCGGTCATGGCGTTCTCCTCTACGGTGGTGGATTGACCAGAAGCGCCGGGAATCTGGCCCCCGTGAGTGTAGTGCGTCAGAATCGGGGATGTGTGGCGAAGCGATCGGGTACCGAACCTCCCGCATGGCACACTGGGCAGATCGCCCCTGGCCCTGCACCGGGCGCCGCTCGTGCCATTCATCCATCCTGAATACTGATTGACGAGGTGAGAACCATGTACGGATTCAACGTGACCCTGAAGACGACCGTGCCGGAAGCGATCGACCGCGTGAAGGACGCGCTGGCCACCGAGGGCTTCGGGGTACTGAGCGAGATCGACGTGGCCGGCACGTTGAAGAAGAAGCTGGACCTGGACCGCCGCCCCTATCACATCCTCGGGGCCTGCAATCCGAAACTGGCCAGTCAGGCCCTGGAGGCGGATCCCGACATCGGTCTGCTTCTGCCCTGCAACGTCGTCGTGCGCGAGGAAGACAATGGCGACATCACCGTCGGCTTCATGGATCCGGTCGCCGTGATGGGCCTGGTCGACAAAGAAGGTGTGGAGCAGCTGGCCAACGACGTCCGCGGCCGACTGGAACGCGTCCGGGACCTGCTGACCGCCGTCTGATCGGAACCGGGGCCCCGGAGCACGAGAGGGCGTGACCGCGTGCGGAAGGATTGGTGCAGTGCGCCTTGACCACTGCAGCCTGTCCGCATCATCGTGGGAATGGCACACCCGGAGCCGCGACGGTCACGCCGTGGCGGCCTGCCTTGGGAGCGCGGATGCCTTCTTTCATGCTTCCGGTGCAACAGCAGTCAGAACGACACCTGATGGTCGCGGAAGCCCCGCAGAGAGGATCCCTTCGCGCGCAACGCACTCCCACGGGCCCTTGCCCTTGTACGGGCCGGCCTTGCAGGCGAAGGTTTTGGCGGTTTCGCTGCGGTCCATGCGGTGTTCCTTGCCTGCGGGGCATTCGTGATCATCAGGTGACGACAAAAACGTAACGAGGAGAATCCCATGGCAGATCTGTTCAGCGAAGAGTGGATGCAGCGTTTCAAGGAGCAGTGGAACGGCGAGCCGGAGCTCTCCGATGCCCTCGCGAAGATCGACTTCAACAGCGTCATCGGTTACGGCTTTCCGGGTGAGAACACGCCGCGCGGCGTGATCACCATCGAGAACGGCAAGGCCACGGCAGCGGGCGCCTACAACGGCGAGAAATTGAACTGGGATCTACGCGCCAGCGAGGACCAGTGGACCAAGTGGATGGCCAAGCCACCGGGCATGATGGGCCTCGGTGCCGCCTTCACCACCGGCAAGATCAAGTTCGTGGTCGGCGACTACAAGGGCATGCTGAAGGATCCGCGCATGGCCGGGCCGTTCATCAAGAGCTTCTCGGTCATGGGCCGCGCCTGATCGCGGCGTCTTTCCGCCCCCGCCCAAGCTTGGGGCGCGGCCGCTGGCCGCGCCCCGGTTCCCATTGTCTCAAACTCCTGAAGAGGCACGCCTCATGACCTTCCGTTCCTTCTTTCCGCCGGTCCGCACCCTGATGGGGCCGGGCCCCTCCGATGTGAATCCGCGCGTGCTGGCGGCGATGAGCCGCCCGATCGTCGGGCACATGGATCCGGTCTTCATCGCAATGATGGAGGACATGAAGGGACTGCTCCAGTTCGCCTTCCAGACAGAAAACGCGCTGACCCTGCCGATATCGGCGCCCGGCTCGGCGGGCATGGAGGCCTGCTTCGCGAACTTGGTGGAGCCCGGTGACAAAGTCATCGTGTGCATCAACGGCGTCTTCGGCGGGCGCATGCGGGAGAACGTCCAACGCTATGGCGGCATCGCCGTGTCGGTGGAGGACGACTGGGGTCAGCCGGTCAGCCTGCAGAAGGTCGAGGACGCCCTGAGAGGCAACCCCGACGCGCGCCTGCTGGCCTTCGTGCACGCAGAGACCTCGACCGGCGCCTGCTCCGATGTGAAGGCGCTGTGCGAACTGGCGCGCCGCCATGACTGCCTGAGCATCGTCGATACGGTGACCTCGCTGGGCGGAATCCCACTCCGTGTCGACGACTGGGGCGTCGACGCCGTCTACTCCGGGAGCCAGAAGTGCCTGTCGTGCACGCCCGGGCTCGCACCCGTGAGCTTCAGCGAGCGCGCGGTGGCGCGCATCCGGGGCCGTGAGACACCGGTCCAGAGCTGGTTCCTGGATCTCAACCTGGTGATGGGCTACTGGGTCGGAAGCGGTGGTCAGCGCGCCTACCATCACACGGCACCGATCAACGCCCTGTACGCGCTGCACGAGGCGCTGGTGATCCTGCAAGAGGAAGGCCTGGAAGCGAGCTGGGCGCGGCACCGGCTGCACCACGAGGCCCTGCGGGCGGGGATCGAGGCGATGGGCATGTCCTTCCTGGTCGACGAGGCCCACCGGCTACCGCAGCTGAATGCCGTGATGATCCCGCAGGGTGTCGACGAGGTGGCGGTGCGCGCGGCTCTGCTCGACCGCTACAGCCTGGAGATCGGTGCCGGGCTCGGCCCCTACGCCGGCCGCATCTGGCGCATCGGCCTGATGGGCCACGCGGCCAACGAACGCAACGTGCTGCTCTGCCTCGGCGGCCTGGAGACGGTACTGGCCGAGATGGACGTGGTCACCCCCGGCCAGGCGCTGCCAGCCGCGCGCGCCGTCTACGCCGAGCAACCGCGCGCCAAAGCGGCTTGACTAGCCCTTTTCAGGCTCCGTGCCCTTTTCAGGTTCCGTGGCCCGGAAGCGCGGGGAATACTCGTGCCAGACCTCCCGGCTCAGCTTCAGGCCCAGCAGGAGCCAGGGCACTGCGTGCAGCAGCAGGTCGAAGATGTCCAGCGGCCGGGTCAGTTCACCCTGGAACAGCCAGCGGATCTTCTCGGCGATGTGGGGTTCGGGCACCCACGGCGACAGCCCCAGCGTGGCGACGAAGACCACGAAGAGCCAGACGGGCGTACGATCGACCCAAGCAATAAATTTATTCATAAGTATATGCTAACCTACTTTCGCACCGGGAGAACAAGGCCGCGTCGACGCGCAGGTTTTTGAGCGCGGAAACCCCGTCAGCTCCCCTTCGCAAGGGGCAGGCCGTCCAGCAGATGCGGCGGGCAGAACGCCAGGTCCTCGGGACGATCCAGGTCAGGACAGGCTGCGAGTTCGGCCCACGACAGGCCCAGACGGATACAACGCTCGCGGGTCTGGGCAAGCACCTTCGGGCCGCCCCAGGGCATGTTCAGGAACAGCCCCGGCGCAGGGAGCGACAGCCCGATCATCACGTAGCCGCCGTCGAGGGCAGGCACCAACACGCAGTCATTCCCCGACGCCAGCGCAAGCGATGCGTTGCGCAACGCATCGCTGTCCAGGCGGGGCGCGTCCGAACCCAGCAGCAGGGCCGGCAGGGCCGCAACCAGGGCCGCGCTCATGCGTTCGCCCAGATCGCCCGCGGACTGCGCGTGCAGGGAGCAGCCGAAATCCCGCGCACATTCGGCGAAAAAGGGATGTCGGCAGTCCGGGGCGCACCACAATTCGACCTCCCCGGGGCTGGCCTCCGAGGCCACGGCGAGGGCCTGCCGCACCAGGCGCCGATGCAGGCGCGCGGCACCGTGCGCGCCCAGCGCGGGAATCAGGCGGGTCTTGGCCTGCCCCGCCACCGGCGCCCTGGCGAAGACCAGCGTCCTCATCGATAGCGCCGCGCCAGCCGCGCGGGATCGGCCCCCAGCCAGTACGCGAGCCGCAGCCGCCACATCAGCAGCACCGTGCCCCACACGCCCCGCTCTTCCCAGCGCCGGCTGGAGCTGACCAGACGTGACCGAATACAGGCCGGGCGACCGACCTTGCGCTTGAGCGCCCGCGAGATCGAGATGTCCTCCATCAAGACGATCCCGGGGAAACCACCGACCGCGTCGAAGGCGGAACGGGTGAGAAAAATGCCCTGGTCCCCGGTGGCGATTCCGGTCAGGCAGGAACGCAGGTTCATCAATCCGGCGATGACCCACAGCACCGCGCCGTCTCCCGACAGGCGCACCCCGCAGCGGCCCCAGGCATGCCCCGCCCGCAGGGCCGCGAGCACTTCTGCGGCCACGCGGGGCGGAACCCGGGTATCGGCGTGCAGGAACCAGAGCGCGTCGCCCCGTGCGGCTGCGGCACCTGCATTCATCTGCAACGCCCGTCCCGGGGCGCTCAGCAGGAGGCGGTCGGCACCGGGCGCGGCCTGTTCCTGGGTGCCGTCGCGACTGCCGCCGTCGACCACGATGATTTCGTGCCCCACGCTCCTCATCGGAGCCAGGTCGTTCAGCAGCATCGGCAGCCGGGCAACCTCGTTCAGGCAGGGAATGATGATCGACAGGCACGGCGGCGGTGCAGCCGGGTCGAGGACACGCGCCGGGGCGCCCGAAGACAGCGCCACCGTCCGCTTCAGCCCGCGGGCGGGATGACCTGGAACCGGCATTGTTCCGCCGGAACCCCCAGCTTCTGCAGCACCTCGCGGGCCAGGTCGGCAAAGTGCGCCGGCCCGGCGATACAGTAGTTGCGCGCCTCGGGGCGGTCCAACCGGGCCAGGCTACCGGTTAGCACCGCCGACCAGTTCTGCGGATCACCGGCGGCGTTCACGCGCAGCGGCCGGTAGTGGAAGTGATCCAGCGCGTCCTCCCAAGAGCGGCAGAGGTTGTCCTGGTAGTGTCCGACCGTCCCGGTGGCCAACCAGATCAGGTGCATTCCCTGAATCCGGTCGAGCGCGATCACGTGTTCGATCAGGCTCTTGATCGGCGCGAACCCGGTGTCCAGGGCAAGAAACACCAGCGGGCGCTCGGCATCGTCGCCGATGACGAAGTCACCGAAAGGTGCCTCGATCGCGATCGGGTCGCCCTTGCGCATGCGCTCGAAGCAATACCGGGCGAAGGGATCGTCCCGGTCCTCGGCGACATGGAAGACCAGGTTGCGGTCGTCACAGGGGCAGTTGGCGAGCGGCAGCATGGCCTCGACGGCCCCGTCCTCGGCGATCACGCGCGCATACTGGCCGCCGAGGAACCGCAGCCTGCGGGTCCGGGGCGTCTGCACCCGCAGCAGCATCACGTGCGGACCCGGCCGCTGGATCTCCCGGACCAGGGCATCGATGGACTGGACCGCGATCTGGTCCGGGCTGCGCGCGACGCCAACCTCGATCACCAGATCGGTCACCGGAGCGACCGAGCAGAGCAGTGCGAATCCCTGGTCCCGCTCCAACTCGTTGATCACGAAGTCATGTGGACGCACCTCCCGCACTTCGCCGGAAACGATCCGGGCCTTGCACTCGCCGCAGTTACCGTTGCTGCAGCCGTAAGCGATGGAGAGGCCTGCGCGCAACGCGGCCTCGAGCACGGTATCGGCACCCTCGACCAGGAACTCGTGGTCGTCAGGCACCAGCCGCACCTGCGGCGCCATTACGCTCATCCACACACCCCCGTCCACGTTGGACCCCGAGGCGTAGCCTTCCACCCGCTCGTGGTGCAGCGCGCTCTGCAGGGCGAGCTTGATGTCCTGCACCACCGCTCGGGTATCTTCATTGGAACTCTTCTCCAGCTCCCGCAGGCGGGTCTCCAGCGACTCCAGCGCCCCGGCGTAATGCTCGGCCTGCTGCCGGGCGCGCGTCAATTGCTGGCCTAGAATGGACAGGCGCCGGGCCAACACCCGTGGCTCGGGAAGGTTGCGCCCTGCGATGTCCTTCCCCAATGCATCCGCCTTGATCTGCTCCACCCGCTCCAGCGTCCGATCGTCCGTCAGGCGGGTTGCCGGATACAGGCCCATCAGCTCTTCGACACCGATCATGCCGTCAAAGCTGGGTAGATCCCCGCACTTGATCCGCGACTGCAGCTCGGCGCGAGTGACTCCCGCCAGTTTCGCCGCACGTATCACCGACAGCCGTTTTGCCATCCCGTTGACGTCCTTGGTGTGAGGCATTGCCAACCCGGGTCGGGTTCGCGATGCGGGACCCCGGTGCCACCGGGGCGTGCTCCCGAAGGGTAGCAGCCGACTGGCGGGCGCGCAGCCCGACCAGGCAAAAAAAACCGCCCCGGAGGGCGGTCAAGGCGCGATGGAGGAGATTCGCGCATGCGCAAGTACTACAAAACGTTACGGCGGCTGGCGATGCCAATCAGATGGAATAAGCGAGCAGCATCGCCCCGACGATCGTCAGTGAGGCCATACCCGATGCAACCAGAATCTTCATGTTTCTCTCCGATGTTGAAGGTTCGCCCGAAGGCGAAAATCGTCTCGCCAGAGACAAAGCACGTTCCATGCCATCTTCCGGCCCAATCTCGAAGAAATCGATAATGCATTGTTTATATTGGTTTATAAGAATATTAACTGTGGGGCATGTGGGTGTATCTTTTACGCACAACGCACAACATTGGCGCCACATCTGTCAGTCGGCTGACGTTCCCTGGCAGTGAGCGTCCATTGTCAGTCGGCTGACGTTCCCTGGCAGTGAGCGTCCATTTTTGGCGCAGTCGCCGACGGGCCGGAGCCGTCCGGGGTTCAGCGGTCGGGAAGACGCCGTTCCATGCGCTGCAGCTTGCGGTACAGCGTGCGCTCGGAGATGCCCAGCTTGCGCGCGAGTTCTTCGCGATCACCCGGGAAATCGGCCGCCACCCGCGCCAGGTAGCGTTGCTCCAGTTCTGCCAGCGGCACCAAGTCGTCACCGGGCAGGCAGCCGTCCATGGCCGGCTGGAATGCGAGTTCCAGCGCCAGATCCGGGGCATCGATCGCGTCCCCGTCCACGACCAGGCTCGCGCGCTCGAGCACATTCCGCAGTTCCCGGATGTTCCCGGGGAAGTCCATCTTGTTCAGGGCAGCGAACGCCGCGGGCGTGAGCCGCTTGCCCCGGGCAGAACGCAGCCGCCTCAGCAGGGCCTGGACCAGCAGCGGCAGGTCATCCCTGCGCTGGCGCAGGGGAGGCAGCGGAATCGGAAAGACGCTGATGCGGAAATAGAGGTCGAGCCGGAACTCGCCGGCCGCGACCTGCGCCTTGAGGTCCCGATGGGTGGCACAAACCAGGCGGAAGTCCGCCTCCAGCGACGCCGTGCCGCCGACGCGCCGGAACCGCCCCGTCTCCAGCAAGCGCAACAGCTTGACCTGCATGGACATCGGGATGTCGCCGACTTCGTCCAGGAACAGGGTTCCGCCGCGCGCGGACTCGACCAACCCGGTCTTCCGCGAGGAGGCACCCGTGAAGGCGCCCTTCTCGTGCCCGAAGAGTTCGCTCTCGAACAGGGATTCCGTGAGTCCCGCACACTCCACCGGCACGAATGGCCCGTCGGCACGCAGGCTGGCCTCGTGAATCGCATGGGCGACCATCTCTTTGCCGGTGCCCGTCTCTCCCAACAGAAGCACGGCCGCCTCACTGGGCGCGGCCCGATGCATCAATTCGAGCATGCGCAGGAACGGCGCTGACCGTCCGACCATGCGATCGGCACTGGGCTCAGCGCTGGCCAGCCGGGTCGGCCGCATGATCTCCAGGACGTAACGCATCTGGCCATCCGCTCCGGCGACGGGACGGGTCTCGACGTCCACGTGCTCCTCGCCGTGCGGCGTGTGATGAACGTGCATCACCCGGGTCACCTGACCGGATGCCACGGTCGCACGCAACGGACACTCCTCCCCGGCCTGGTCACAGGGGATGTCATAACCATGCGAGACCTCGAAACAGCGCTTGCCCCCGGTCACCGGCGCATCCCCGAAGATCTTCGTATAGGCGGTGTTGGTCGCCAGGATGCGGTAATCGAGGTCAAGCAGCACCGCCGGTTCCGGGTACACCTCCAGCAGAGCGGCCGCCTCGGGGGAAACTCCGCCCGCAGCAGCTTCGAAGTTGCTCATGTCAGTTCACCTGCCATTTTTGACAGTCGAAGAGTACCACCCTGCACGAGACGCGGCAGCAGGCCGCCGCAACTGTGGGGACGATACGGCGCCCCCGACCCGACTCCCCGGTCGGCGCAGGTTGCCGGCGGGGTTTCCGGCGAACCGGGGTGCCAACCCCACAGCACACGCACTACACTGGGGTATGGACCGCCAGCAAGTGATCGATGCGCTGCACCAGGGGCGCGCGGAGCAGCACCACTTCGAGGAACTCGAGTACGCCCGCCTGACGGAAACGTTCAGCGGTTATCCCAGAGGCAGCGTGCTCCTGCCCGACGGGCTCGTGGTCCCCGGCTACCCGTCGGTCGCGCGCATTCATTCGCTCTCCGCCGGGCTGCGCGAGCAGTTCCGTGGCCATTTCTGGGCGGAGGAAAAGATCGACGGCTACAACGTCCGCATCCTGCGCCACCAGGGCCGCATTTACGCCTTCAGCCGCGGCGGCTTCGTCTGCGCGTTCAGCACCGACCGTCTGCCCGATCTCCTGCCACTGTCGATCTTCGATACCGAATCGGACCTGGTGCTGTGCGCCGAGATCGCCGGACCGGACAACCCGTATCTGGAGGGGTCTCCACCGCACATCGAACACGACGTTCAGCTCTTCGTGTTCGACATGATGCGCGCGGGCCGGCCCGGATTTCTCGCACAGAACGAGAAGATGCGCCTGTTCGAACGGCACGGGCTGCCGGCCACGCGCATTTTCGGGCGCTTCCGCCCCACGGATACCGAGGCGCTGCGCGCCCTGATCCTGCAACTGGACAGCGAGGGCGCGGAGGGACTCGTGCTGAAAGCCGAACTCGACGACACCCGCGCCAAGTACGTGACCGGGCGCTCCAACATCGCCGACATCCACGTCTGCAGCGGACAACTGCTGGACCTGCCACCGGAGTACTTCACCAACCGCCTGATGCGCCTGGCCCTGTTCGTCACCGAGCACGGCCAGCAGGGCGACCCGGAACTGGAGCGCAGCCTGGGGCACGCGTTCCTTGCCGGGCTGGATCGAGCCGTCGAGCGCAGCCGCGACAGCGGGCGGGTGGGCCACCGCTATCGCTGCCGTTTCCGGGAGCGCCGCAACGCGATGCACTTCATCGCGCACATGACCGCGACCGGGGGGCAGCGCGTACGGATGACCCCGGGCACGCCGCGCGAGGAGGACGGCTACTGGGTCGTCGCGTTCGAGCGCGTCTTCGATCGCATGACCGGCACCTTGTCCACCGCCCTGTCCGGGGCGATCCAGTTCGACTGAGCGAGGCTCCCGCTCTGGGTCAGTCGCCCGAACCCCGGGCAGACTCGGCCTCGGCCAGGTTCTCCATGACCCGGCGCAGGTAGTCGGCCGTGACCAGCTTGATCCCCATCCGGTTGCCGAGCTTGCGCATGCCCTGGTCGGCGCTGGCAAGTTCGGCGTCCAGCTCCAGTGCCAGCAGCACGGCGTCGACGTCCTCGCGGGAATCGACGAGACCCTTGCGCATCGCCTCCCGGAAACGCTCGCGCAACTGGGTGATGATCTCAGGGGGCATGTTCGCGGCCGCCCCTGCGCGCTTGGTGTGCTCTTCGGCGATACGCAGGCCGCGGTCGATGCGGCGGCGGACCTCGTCGATGAACTCGTAGAGAATGTCGCTGGGGATGGTCAGCGTGAACCGCCGTGGGGAACGGATCCAGACCACGGTTTCGAAATCCGCGGCGAGTTCCTCGAGGTCGCGCATGGTGCGGAACTCCTCGTACACCGACAGCGGCATGTAGAACTCCGCCGGGCAGCGTTGTGCCAGGCGCAGGAAGGTTTGCAGTCCCTCCTGGGGATCCTCGCCGAATTGACCAAACACGTGGGGATTTGTGAAGACGCTGGTATCCAGAACGAAGCGGCGCATGGATGCATCCTGCCGGTGGACTGCCTGATCGCCATCATGGTCGGACCCGTCCGGACCCGTCAACTTCCGTGTGGATCGGCGCACCCGGCGGGAGTACTCTCGCAACCCTGTCGGTCCACGATGGTCCATTCAACCAGGCAGCGACGGGAGAGGTCAGACATGCGCGGGATCGAACACATTCCTTGGCTGTACGACGCACTGATGAGCATCATGGACGTCACCGGCTTCTCGCGCTGGCGGCGGAAACTGGTCGGCACCGTCGAGAACCGTATCCTCGAGGTCGGCTGCGGCACCGGGCGCAACCTGCCCCTGTACCCGGCGGGCAGCGAAGTGGTTGCGCTGGACCCCGACCTGGGCGCGCTGCGCCGGGCCCGTCGCCGATCGCCCCGCACCCCGCTGGTGGTCGCCCGGGCCGAGGCGCTGCCGTTTCCACCGGACTCCTTCCAGACGGTCGTCAGCGGCCTGGTCTTCTGCAGTGTGCGCGACCCGGAAGCCGGACTCGCTGAGATCCGCCGCGTCCTCCACCCCGAAGGCCAATTGCGCATGATCGAGCACGTCCGCCACACCCAACCCACGCTTGCCCGGATCCAGGACGGCGTGCAACCCGCGTGGACCTGGGTCACCGGCGGCTGCCATCCAAACCGGGACACCGAGGCCAGCGTGGAACGCGCCGGCTTTCAGATCGACCCTACGGATCGCGTCGCACGCGGGGTGATGCGCCGGTTCTCGGCCCGGATCAACCCGCCCGCAGACCCGACGCCCTGATTCCGGGTCAGGGCGCGCCGCCCAACAGCAGCACGCCCAGATCGTTGCCGTTCACCACCAGCCGGCCCTGGCTGTCGCCCTCGACGCGGAAGAAATGCAGGACCTCGCCATCGTCGGTGGAACGCTTCTCGCTCGCCAGCTTGAGGATCGTCGCGATACCGATGATCTGCTGGCGTGCCTCCTCGCTGCCGCTGAACGCGAGCGCCTGCTCCACCACGGTGTCCAGTCCCCGGATTTCCATCTCCGCCGCCCCACTCAGCATGCCAGGCTCCGGATCCCCGCCCTGCTCCGCATGGGCATGCCCCGTAAACCGCAGACCGGCAATCGGCAGGTCGATCACGATCTCGTTGATGTCCAGCCGGGTGGCGTTTTCCAGCAGAGCCAGCAAGATCGCCTCCGGTCCGGCGCCCATTTCGCCGCTGGCCAGGGCCTCGTCCGCCAGCGTACCCGCCGGCAGGTTGGACGCGGTCAGATCGACCGAGATCTCGCGCGGAAAGAGTTCCTCGGGAATCGGGCTCCTGCCCGTGGCGTCGCCCGAGAGGCCCTGGTGACGGTAGGACAGGGACAGCCCGGGCGTGCGGGAATCGAGATCGCTCAGGCCGAAGCCGAACTCGACACGTTCCAGCCCGAACGGCGCTGGCTCGACGCCGGGTGCAGGCGCCATCAGACCAGCGACGCCAGCGGCGGACAGGCCCAGGCCGAGGCCGCCGAGGATTTCGCGCGAGAACCCGAGCAGTTCCGCCTCGGCGACATCGTTGGATAGCATCGAGAGCATGCCCAGCCGCAACAGGGCGACCGGAGCGACACGGTCCAGGCGCAGGTCAATGCCGAAGGAATCCAACTCGATGGCGCTATCCTCGTCGTGGAAGCGCCAGCCGCTCGCCTGAAAACGGCCCCGGAGATCGCTTAACGGCGGGTCCGCGTCGGAGGGCATGAGCCCCGTGTCGAGCGCAGCGGAGCGCAGTCGCAGCTGGCCGGCACCGTCCGGACCGTCCACGGCCAGGTCCCTGAGCTCCACGCGCGTCTGCACTCCGCCGATCGCGGCCAGCAGACTGGTCAGCAATTGTTCCGGATCCTGGTGCATCAGGGCCTCTGGGTCTACCGCCAGTTCCGTGAGTGCGTTCAGCCGGGGCAAGTCCAGCCCCATGTAGTCGGCCCCCATCTTCAGCGCGGCGAGGCGCGCCATCGATGTACCCTCCAGGCTCTCGACCACGACGTCATCCAGCGCCAGCCGCAGCGGTCCACTGACCAAACCAGGCTTCGATTCGTCCAGGTCCAGCGTGACGGTCAGCCGCTCCGCCGACAGCCCTCCCGGCAGTTCCGAGTCCGGGGGCAAATCACCGCCGGCCCCGTTCCAGTCCTCTTCCCGGTACACCTGCACCGCCTCCGGATCGAGCCGCAGATCCAGGCCCTGCAGGCGCAGGTCCGCCTTGAGCATGGTCCCGAGATCCGCCGCCCACAGCCCCCGCAGGGAACGTTCATCGGTGGTCATCACTCCCACGACGTTGCCGTCCTGGTCGCGCAGCCGAGCGCGCTCGGGCAGTTCCCAGACGATCGCCCAGCGCTCCTCCGCGACCGGCTCCAGAATCGCGGCGAGGGTGCCGAGATCCAGGACGAACGGACTTCGCATCTCCTCCGACGCGCCGTTGGCTTGGATGGAAACGGCGGGCATGACGAGGCGGATGGTTCCGCTCGCGGATTCGAGGACCTCCAGATCTCCGTCCAGGTGCAGCAGCGAGTCCGGCGCCGAAAATGCCTCCAGCCAGGCGTCGTGAACCGTCGCGGCGCGTTCCGAAAGGCCCGACAGCCGGGCCGGAACGGCCCTGGGTGCATCCTGGTCCCGCACCGCCACGAGGGCCTCCGCGGGGATCCGCTGTGCCTCGGCCTGTCCCGCAGCCGCCGACGGCGCGGGCGCCCCAGCGCCGGCACTCGCCGAAAACGCCAGCACACAGGACGCCAGCAAGGCGCGCCGAACCCCCATTCGATTCTTCATGCTTCTGTTCTCCGGTTACTTGCTATGGATTCCGCGGAGGCTCGAAAACGGAGGCGTCGACGGCGAGCACCTCGAAGCCCCGCTCGGCGAGGACGACCGCATTGCGACCCTCGCCCTCGGCCAGGCACAGGACCCGACCCGGCGGCTGCAGCCCCGCAACCGCTTCGGCCAGAAACGCGTTCGGAGCCATCCCGTACACGTATTCTTCGGTGGCGTAACGCTGGTCCCAGCTCATCTGCCCTGCTCCAACCCGTTGCCGCGGACTCGGCTTTGCCCTACATTGGCGCGCCTTACAGTATCCGCTGATAGTCCGAAAATCCCATGAGCGAGTTCACTACGGTCCTGCGCATGCGCCTCACCCGGGTGGTCGAGGCCCACCTCACCCAGCGCCTGATCATAGCCCTGATCCTGCTGAATGCGCTCACGCTCGGACTCGAGACCTCGAGCACGGTGATGGCCTTCGCCGGTCCGGTGATCAACGTCGCCGACCGGCTGATCCTCGCCATCTTCACCATCGAGGTGCTGGCCAAGATGTTCGTCTACGGCCTGCGCTTCTGGCGCAACCCCTGGCACGTGTTCGATTTCTTCGTCGTCGGCATCGCGCTGATTCCCGGCACCGGGCCGTTCTCGGTGCTGCGGGTGCTGCGTCTGCTGCGCCTGGTCTCGATGGTGCCGAAGCTCCGCTTCATCGTCGAGGCCCTGCTCCGGGCGATCCCGGGGATCGCGTCCATTCTGGGCCTGCTGGTCCTGGTGTTCTACGTCTTCGCGATCATCGCGACCGGTCTGTTCCGGGACAGTCACCCGGAATGGTTCGGTACCCTGGGCGCGTCGATGTACACGCTGTTCCAGGTAATGACGCTGGAGAGCTGGTCGATGGGCATCTCGCGCCCGGTGATGGAGGAGCACCCCTGGGCCTGGGCCTTCGTCGTACCCTTCATCCTGGTGGCGACCTTCACCGTGCTGAACCTCTTCATCGCCATCATCGTCGACGCCATGCAGCGCATGCACGAACACCAGGTGGCGGTGGAGGAACAAACCATCACCCACGTGGTGCACGAGGAGAACGCGAGCCTCCACTTGGAGCTCTCGGAATTGCGCGAACAGACCCGGATGCTTCAGGAACGCCTGATCCGCATGCAGGCCCTGCTCGAGAAGCGGTCGAACGAGTAACCATCGCGCCGTCCCACCCAATGCCGCTGGCGAGTCCGCGGCGTGGATCCGATGACCGTCTTCAGGACTCGGCGAGCACCTTGAGGTGGGCAACGACGCTGCGGCCCAGCGCGGACAGCGCATAACCGCCCTCCAGCACCGACACGAGGCGGCCGTCGCAGTGACGCTTGGCGATGTCGTAGAGCTCGCCGGTCAGCCATTCATAGTCGGCCTCGACCAGTCGGAAGTTGGCCATGTCGTCTTCCAGGTGACCGTCGAAACCGGCCGATACCATGATCAGTTGGGGCCGGAAGGCCTCCAGCGCCGGGAGGCAGCGTTCCGCCATCACGCTGCGCAGCGCCGCGCCGTCCGTATCCCGGGGCATCGGCAGGTTCAGGATGTTCTCGCTGCGCGTATCAGCACCGGTGTGGGGATAGAAGGGGTGCTGGAAGCTCGAGCAGAACAGCACCCGCGCATCGCCCCTAAAAATATCCTCGGTGCCATTGCCGTGATGCACGTCGAAATCGACGATGGCCACCCGGGACAGCCCGTGCGCCTCCAGCGCATGGGCCGCACCCACGGCGACATTGTTGAAGAGGCAGAAGCCCATGCCGTAGTCGCGCCCGGCATGATGTCCGGGCGGCCGCACCGAGCAGAAGGCCGTGTGCGTCGAGTGTGCCAGGACCAGATCGACTCCCAGCACGACGCCCCCCGCGGCCCGCTGCGCCGCCTTCAGACTGTGCTCGCCCACGTAGGTGTCGCCGCCGTCCAGGGTCGCCCAGTGCCCGGGCTCGGGGATCCCCGCCTCCAGGGCATCGACGTACTCGGCGTCGTGGACCCGCAGCAACTGCTCCCGGGTGACCAGCGGCGCTTCCCGGTGCCGCAGCCACGGCTCGATCCCGGAGGCAATGAGCTGATCGTCGATCGCGGCCAGCCGCTCCGGGCATTCCGGATGCCCGGAAGGCGCGCGGTGCAGCGCGCAATCCGGATGGGAGACGAAGAAGGTTTTCATGGCTTCAGTTCCTGGAAACGCGGACTCCCGATCTGAGCCCATCGTCGAGCCTGAATCGGACCGCTTCATTGACTATTAGAGCAGGACCCGATACACAAGTCTTATTGCACTGCCGCAAAACGCACCACGGAATGGACCAATACGCATGGGCCCGCATTATCTCAACCGCATCCTCTCCGCCCGCAGCATCGCTCTCATCGGCGCGAGCAATCAACCGGGGAGCGTTGGCTCCACGATCCTCCAGAACCTGCTGGCGATGGGCTTCGAGGGTGAGCTTTACCCGGTCAACCCCAAGTACAAGAAGGTGCATGGGCGCAAGAGCCATCCCAGCGTGGGCGCGATCGGGAGGAACGTCGATCTGGCGATCATCGCCACCCCGGCCGACACCATCCCGGACATCATCCGGGAGTGCGGCAAGGCCGACGTGCAGGGCGCCATCGTGATGTCCGCCGGCTTCGGCGAGGAGGGCCCTGACGGGACCCGGCTGCAGGACCGGATGCGCGAGGCGGCCCGCGAGACGGGACTGCGCATCATCGGTCCGAACTGCCTGGGCATCATGCGCCCGTCCCGCAAGATCAACGCGACCTTCAGCCGCAACAGCGCCATTCCCGGCCAACTGGCGCTGGTGTCGCAGTCCGGCGCCATCTGCTCCGCGATCCTCGACTGGGCCGAGGATCAGCGCATCGGGTTTTCCCTGGTCGCCTCACTGGGCGACGCCGCCGACGTCGACTTCGGCGACCTGCTGGATTTCCTGGCCCTGGACCCGGAGACGCGCAGCATCCTGCTGTATGTGGAGGGTATCCGCAACGCCCGCGGATTCATGAGCGGCCTGCGTGCAGCGGCGCGCATGAAGCCGGTGATCGTGATCAAATCCGGCCGCCATCTCGAAGGCTCGCGCGCCGCGATGTCCCACACCGGGTCACTGGTCGGCGCCGACGACGTCTTCGATGCGGCGCTGGAGCGGGCGGGCGCGGTGCGCGCGCAGACGGTCCAGCAGATGTTCTCGGCCGCGAGCATCCTCTCGAGTGGCGCGCGGGCGCGCGGTAACCGGCTGGCGATCGTGACCAACGCAGGCGGTCCGGGGGTGATGGCCACCGACCGGGCGGTGGAACTGGACCTGGCGGTCCCCGAATTGCACGCGGATACCCTGAAACTTCTGGATGCCGCACTGCCGCCGCACTGGTCGCACGGCAACCCGGTGGACCTGCTCGGCGACGCCGATGCCGCGCGGTATGAAACCGCGCTGGCAGCGTGTCTGAAAGATCCTGGAGTCGACGGGGTACTGGCGATGCTGACACCCCAGGCCATGACCGATTCCGACGCCGCCGCCGAGGTCGTGATCCGGAGCGTCCATGGGGGGCGGGACAGCAAGCCGATCCTGGCCTGCTGGATGGGCGGAAAGCAGGTGGAGAAGGCCCGGGGGCGTTTCATCGCGGCGAGGCTGCCGAGCTTCATCACCCCCGAGGCCTCGGTCGAGGCCTTCGCCTATCTGACCGCGCACCAGCGCAACCAGCGACTGCTGCTGCAGGTTCCGGGCCCCCTCAGTGACCGCAGCCCGGCCGACGTCGAGGGCGCGCGCATGATCATCGAGGGCGCCCTCGGCGAGGGGCGCCGGACGCTCGGAACCATGGAGTCCAAGGCCGTCCTCGCGGCGTTCCGGATCCCGGTCACCCAGACCGTGCAGGCGCACAGCGCCAGTGAGGCGCTGGTCGCCGCCAGCACGCTCGGCTATCCGCTGGCGATGAAGATCGCCTCCCCCGATATCACCCACAAGTCCGACGTCGGGGGGGTGCGCCTGAACATCACCACCGCCGAGTCGGTACGCAAGAGCTTCCAGGCCATGATGCAGGAGGCGGCCGAGGCCCGGCCGGGGGCGCGTCTGGAGGGTGTGACGCTGGAGCGGATGTACCGCAGCCACTACGGCCGTGAACTGATGGTGGGGGTACTGCGCGACCTGGTCTTCGGGCCGGTGGTCAGCTTCGGCTCGGGCGGCACCTCCGTCGAGGTACTGCAGGACCGTGCGGTGGCCCTGCCGCCGCTGAACGAGACGATCATCCGCGGCATGATCGGCCGCACCCGCGTGGCGCGACTGCTGCAGCGCTTCCGGCACATGCCGCCGGTCGACGTGGCCGCCCTGGAGCAGGTGTTGTTGCGGATTTCCGAGATGGCCTGCGAACTGCCCGAGGTGATCGAACTCGACATCAACCCGTTGATCGTCGACGAGAACGGGCTGGCCGCGGTCGACGCCCGGATCGTGGTGGATTTTCCCAAGAGCACCACGGATCGTTACGGACACATGGCGATCCACCCCTACCCCGGGCACCTGGTCGAGCAATGGCCGATGCCCGATGGCATCACCCTGACGGTACGCCCGATCCGCCCCGAGGACGCGCAGATCGAACAGGCCTTCGTTCGCAGCCTGTCGGACGAATCGCGCTACTTCCGCTTCATGCAGGCGGTGCACGAACTGACCCAGGAAATGCTTGTCCGCTTCACCCAGATCGATTACGACCGCGAGATGGCACTGATCGCGGTGGTCGAACCCGATCCCGGTGTGGAAACCCAGGTCGCCGTGGCCCGCTACACCGCATACCCCGACAAGCGCAGTTGCGAGTTCGCGATCGTGGTCGCCGACGACTGGCAGGGCCGCGGCATCGGCACTCACTTGATGCAGAGCCTGATGCGGGTAGCCAAGTCCCGCGGCATCAACCTGATGGAAGGCGAGATCATCGCCGGCAACGCCCACATGCGTGCTCTGATGCGCCGACTGGGCTTCAAGGTCCGGGCGAACCCGGATGACGAGGGGGTGGTCCAGGCGATTCGCGAGTTGTGACGTTCTGATCCCTCAGGACCTGACAACCCCCGGGCCCGGTGCCGGTCCCCGCGGCAGCAGCGAGGATAGCATCCAGGCGGCGAACACGAAGGCGCTCGAGGCGATCAGGCAGCCGATCAGGCCGTGGGTCATGAAGATCCAGCCGGAGAGCACGGTGCCGACCAGCCTTCCGCCGGCGTTGGCCATGTAGTAGAAGCCCACCTTCATCGCGACCCGGTCGGCCTCGGCGTAGTCCAGGATCAGGAAGGAGTGCACCGCGGAGTTGATCGCGAAGACCACCCCGAACACGCCCAACCCGACGATCAGCACGAGCCCGGGATCGAGGCCGGTCTCCAGCGCGATCACGATGCCCACCGGGATCAGCATCAGCACCAGCGCCCAGACCCGGGCGGTCAGACCGGTCGGATCCAGGCCCTTGCGCACGATCAGGGTCGGGACGGCAGCCTGCACGATGCCGTAACCGATGATCCACAGCGCCAGGAAGGCCCCGACCTGCAAGTGGTTCCAGCCGAGCGTCGCAGACAGGAACACCGGCAACGCGACCACGAACCAGACATCCCGTGCCCCGAACAGGAAGAATCGGGCCGCCGACAGGACGTTGATCGCGGGGCTGTTGGCGAACATCTGGGTAAACTTCGGCTTGCCGCCGACCCTGCCCAGCCCGCGCGGCAGCCCCAGCACGGCCAGGCTGAGGCTGAGCACCAGCAACCCCGCCAGGATCACCAGGGCCACTCGGAAGCCGACCGTGTACAGCAGCGCCGCACCAATGAAGAAGCCCAGGCCCTTCAGCGCGTTCTTGGAACCCGTCAGCCAGGCCACCCAGCGGAACAGACGGCCCTGCACGTCCCCCGCGACGAGCTTCACGCCGGACTTCGCGCTCATCTTGTTCAGGTCCTTGGCGATCCCCGACAGCGCCTGCGCGAACATCACGTAGGCCACCGACAGCCAGGCCTCGGGCACCGTCAGCAGCAGCAGCGCGCCGATCTGTAGCAGCGTGCCCGACACCAGCGTCGTGTTCAACCCCAGCCGCGCCGCCAGCCAGCCGCCGGTCAGGTTGGTCACGATCCCGAAGAATTCGTAAAACAGGAACAGCAGCGCGATCTCCAGCGCGCTGTAGCCCAGTTGGTGGAAGTACAGCACCACCAGCATCCGGATCGCGCCGTCGGTGATCGTGAACGCCCAGTAGTTCGCGGTGATCCGCGCGTAGGCGGGCAGACCGAGCGTCGGAGGGTTCACCTTGGACGCCACCGCCGTATCGCACACGCCGGAGCGGGCGGGCGGGGTCCGGGCACGCTCAAGCCGTCCCTGGGCG